>JALQTQ010000430.1 GCA_023263995.1 Akkermansiaceae bacterium
GGAGCATCCACCGAAAGCTCCTCGAAACCTTCATTGCAGTGCGGATCGAGTCCCAATTTGAGAAAAACGACATCCTCGAACATTACATGAACCGTATCTTCTGGGGAGACTCGATCCGGGGAGTGGAAATGGCCGCTCAGACCTATTTTGATAAGCCAGCGAAGGATCTCAACCTCGAGGAGTCCGCCTTGCTTGTCGGCATCATCCGCGCCCCCAACCGCTTCTCCCCGTTTCGCTATCCTGACCGGGCCAAAGACCAACGGGACTGGGTCCTCAAAAAAATGGTGGAAAACGAAGCCATCACTCAGCAGGAGGCCGATGCTGCCTCTCAGCGAGAGATCACGATCGCCCCGCCAAACAATCTGCGAGAGGGCAGTTATGCCCTCGATGCCATCCGACGCGACCTCACTCGCATCCTGGAGGAAGAAAATATCCGCGACGGCGGCCTCATCATCGAAACCACCATCGACTCGGCCATCCAGCGCATCGCCGAGAAGGCGGTTGAGAAACATCTGGCGTCGCTGGAACGGCGTCCCGGCTTTCGACACCAGAAACGAGCACAGTGGGACGGAATGGGCGATCCCAACTACCTCCAAGGAGCGGCGGTAGTGATCGACAACGAAACGGGCGCGGTCTTGGCGATCGTGGGCGGCCGGAGTGCCAACGAGTCCCAGTTCAATCGGGCTCTGCAGGCCAGGCGACAGGTCGGGTCCCTTTTCAAGCCCTTCATCTTCCTTGCCGCCTTTGACCGAGGCTTGTCGCCCGATCAAAGCGTGAGCGACGCCCGCCTGCGTCCCGGAGAAATTCCCGGAGCGGAGGCGGGATGGAGTCCGGCCAACTCGGACGACCAATACCACGCCGCGATCCCGGCCAAGCGCGCCCTCATTGAATCCCGCAACACCTCCTCCATTCGGATTGGGGCCTTTGCTGGAATGGAGGCCGTCATTGGGGTGGCCAATGCCGCAGGATTTGAGATCGACGACATTGACCGCGTTCCCTCGTCCTATCTGGGCTCCTGGGGTGCCACTCCGGAAACCATTGCGAGCGCCTACACCATTTTCCCAAATGGGGGCACCCGCTTCCGGCCTTACTACATCCAAGCCATCAAGGACCGCGAGGGTAAGGTCCTCTGGGAAAATGGCCCCATTCCTTATCGCGCCGCCGCCGGTGACTCCGCCTGGGACGTTTCCCGTATCCTCGAACAAGTCAACCTGAGCGGCACCGGTCAGGCCATCCGCTCGACCTATGGCTTTCGGACCCCTTCCGGAGGCAAGACCGGAACCAGCAACGGACCAGTCGACGGATGGTATGCCGGCTTCACCTCGGCTCTCACTTGCGCGGTCTGGGTCGGGATGGATCAGGGGGAAGTCATCCTTCCCGGTGCCTCCGGAGCGGGGCTTGCCCTGCCGATCTGGGTTGATGTTATGAAATCGTCCGACCGCCTCCCCCACATCAAGAATGGTCCCATTTCCCCGGGACGGGCCCTCATTGTGGAACCCGCCAGCGATCAAATTCCTCAGGCCCAACCGGTCGAGGACAACATCCCACAAGCGGTCCCAGTCAACTGATCGGGTCTTCAGGATGACCGCGGGAGAGCAGGCCCCCAAAAAAAGAAACCGGCCGACTTCCTCACGAAAGTCGGCCGGTTGTGTTGAATGGTTGGATTCGAGGAATTACTCCTCGCCCTCCTCGGTGGTCTCTTCGAGATCAATCTCGTCATCTTCGACAAGATTTTCGAGATCGACCCACTCGATGAAAGCCATCGGGGCAGAGTCACTCGGACGGGGTCCGAGTTTGGTGATCCGGCAGTATCCGCCCGGACGGTCTCCCACGGCTGGAGCGACAACCTCAAAGAGACGCTTCACGACGTCCTTTTGCCGCAGGAACCTGAAGGCCATGCGACGGGCGTGAACAC
>JALQTQ010000431.1:0-1605 GCA_023263995.1 Akkermansiaceae bacterium
CTCGTCTTCCAGGAACTCTCTCGGCCCTATCTGCAAGCCTACGGGAAGGATTGGACCACCCGGGCCCCTCTCAATCTCCTCGATGTCCGCGGCAATCCCGAGGACTACGAAAAAGGGCGCCATCGGGTGGTCGTGCTCACCCGCGTGGTCGCCACCGAAGCCACCATCGGATACGACCAGATCAACAGCCAAATCATCAAAAGGGCCAACGGCCAACCCATCGCCGACCTCCCGAGCTTGGCCAAGGCCCTCGCCAAGACACCCGAGTCCGGAATTCACCTCATCGAAACCGACCAAGAACCCTACCGCCTCTTCCTCGACGAAAAGCTCTCGGACCAAGTCGACGCCCAGTTCCTTCAGCGCGGTCTGCCAACCCTCCAACGTCTCTACGAAGTGAGGAAGTAGGAGTGACACTCCGCTGACCCTCAATTGAAGATTCACGCACCACTCGGTCCGTCCCAGTTGTGCTTGGGATAGCGACCGGCAAGGTCTTTTTTCATCTGGGCAAAGCCCCGCTCCCAAAACCCGGAGAGATCTTTGGTCACCTGCCAAGGTCTTTGGTTGGGCGCAAGGACCTTGACCAGAAGGGGATGCCCGCCCGCGATCACCGGAGTCTTTTTCACCCCATAAAGTCGTTGCACCTTTTCTTCAACCCAAGGCTCGACACCAATCTGGTAGCGGATGCGGGTGGAGACCCCGTTCTCCAGGACAACTTTCTCGGGTGCATAGGCTTCCAGGGCTTGGCGCTGTGGCGGGGACAACCACTGTTGCAGGACCCTCCACGGATCCCGATCACGCACTTCTTTGAAGGTGCTCGCTCCGGCACACATCTCGGCAATCACCGTTTCGCGATCGCTTTCATCGAACCCGGGCAATTCCAATTCAGGCATCGCCTGACTCAGAAAAGCGAGTCTCGCAATCCATCGTTCGACACTGCCATCCCACTTTTTGAGCGACAACTCGCCGGCCACGACCTGACGGGCCAACAGGCTGCCGGCGAGATCGAGATCGACCTTTCCCCCTTTTTTTTGGTCGAGAACCAGCCCCCGACACACCCGCTCGCGCACCGCGACCACCCGACGAGCGACCTCGTCAAAGACCACCGATTCCCGCTCCTCGACAAGGCCATCATCCAACCAAGCCTCATCGATTTCCAAACAACGGGACAAGACCACTCCGGTCTCGCGCCCTTCCACTTCGATCACCCCGGTCGCGAGAAAGAGACGGGAATCCCGCACCACCGACTGGGAATGAAGTTTCCCCCGACGCCCCCCCACCAACTCGCAGATCCCGCTGCCCCGGTCCTTTCTCACCGCAAGGCGGTCTCCGAAGGCGTGCAGCATCGCCCGGGCGCACTCAGCCCCCCGCTGTCGAAAATCAGGCTCCTTGACCCGGGCACCACGCCCCTGCAGGAGGCGCACCAGTCGCCCGTATGTTTGCCAGGTTTCCCGCGCCCCCCGGGCCAAAACTCCGAGGGTGTCGCACTCGCGCGGGGAAAAGTCGACCTTTTGGGCCGCTCTCATCGCCAGCCACTCGCCTGCAAAGTCGTTGGGCCAGCCCGGCTCTCCATCGAGATGGTCACGCCATTTCGAACCCTTGCCTCCC
>JALQTQ010000431.1:1615-1892 GCA_023263995.1 Akkermansiaceae bacterium
CCAACTTGAAAATTCCTTCCCCCTGCACTGCTGCAGCCACAAAGAGAACTTCGCCAAGACACCCCCGGCCATGCAAAACCAAGGCCCCGAGACGGGGATGCATCGGAAGTTGCGCCATCTCCCGACCCATCGCAGTCAACCGCGAGTCCCGGTCAAGTGCCCCGAGACTTCGCAGCAGTGACAACGCGTCCGCCTCCCGAGCCCGTTCCGGCGGATCGAGCCAGCGAAACTTCATCGGATCGGGCACCCCCAGTTGCTTGAGAAACAAAACCGCCTC
>JALQTQ010000432.1 GCA_023263995.1 Akkermansiaceae bacterium
TGGCAGCAGTGGCGATGTTTCAGCGAGCGATGAATCGCTCGTTCTCGCAACCGAACTGGACGCTGGATCCGGATACATCTCGCACAGCGCAGCCCCGGGATCAGGCGGAGCCACCTATTCTCCGGGAACACGGGTGGGAGGGGCTCCCTTTGGGGCCGGCGCCATTCTCACCGTGGAAGTTTCCCCTGACATCTTTCCGGAAAATGCCGGCCCAGCGGCGGCAACCGGCACGGTGACCCGTTCGGGTGACACATCCTCTTCGTTGCTGGTGACTCTCTCCAGCGACAACCCGGCGGAGGCCACCGTTCCCGCCACCGTCACCATCCAAGCCGGCCAGGCTTCAGTCATCTTTGAGGTCGATGCGGTGGATGATGCTGTGCCGGATGGTGATCAGACGGTGACAATTTCGGCTTCCGGAGCTGAACTCTTTTCCGGAACCGCTCAGATCACGGTGGCCGACAACGAAGCCCCCATTCCCACTCTCAGTCTGAGGGCGGATCCCAGCACTATTCCCGAGAATGGGGGCACTACCACGGTGACGATTGAGGTGAGCACCGCGGATCCCTCGGGCTACACCTTCAATCTCTCATCCGACGACACTTCAGAGCTTGCCGTGCCGGCCACCGTGACCATCGCTCCCAATGCCACCACCGCCACTTTCACCGCAACGGCAGTTGATGACGCGGTTTCTGATGGTTCGCAGTCCGCGGTCATCACCGTAACCGACCCGAACCTCGCGATCTCGGCGACTTCGGTGACGGTGCTGGTGACCGACGATGAGGGCTTCGCTGCTCCGAATGTGGTGATCAATGAGATCCGCATCGATGATGTCGGAGCCGATGATGATGAATACATCGAACTCTACTCACCCACCGACGGCCCGGTCAGTCTCGACCGTCTGTCCATCGTCGTGATCGGAGACAGCTCGGCTGGTTCCGGTGCGGTCGAGCGGGTCATTGACCTGACGGGACAGACTCTTGATTCCAACTACTTCCTGATCGGTTCGGATGTCATGTTGCTTGCCACCCCGGATTTGACCCGGTCCCAGAATTTTCTGGAGAACAGCGATAATGTTTCCGTCCTGCTAGTTCTCGATTTCAGCGGCAACGAGGGCGATGACCTCGACGACGGAGACGACGGAATTCTTGAAACGAAACCCTGGGCTGCCTTGTTGAGCGGGGTAGCCCTGATCGAGGAACCCAATGGCGACGACGGAGCCGGTAATCCAGTCAAACCGTCCGGCACCGAATGGGATTACTCGGTTGAATTGGGCATTCCCGGGGTCGGGCCTGACGGGAACTTTGTCCCGGGGCATGTTTTCCGCTCACCGGATGGGACGGGCGACTGGCGGATCGGTCCCTTTGTGTCCTCGGAGGGCGACCCGAATGCTGATCCTCCGATACCAGCGGTTGAGGTGGCCGACACCCCGGGCGCGGAAAATGCCGAAGGCGGAGTCACCCGAGTGGATCCCCTCCAGATCCTCAGCTTTTCTCTCAATCTCGCCGAAGGCAGCGGGGTGATCAACGCCACAGGTCTCGGCACCAAAGTTTGGACGGTCGAAACCTCCGCCGACCTCGGGGCGACCGACCCTTGGGCGGAAGTCGCGGGAGGAGTGAGTGAGCAGGACCAGGTAGATGGCTCGACCAATTTCCTCTTCTTCTTTGTGCCGGGTGCCTCCGAGGACCAGCGTTTCTACCGGTTGGTGGAGGTTCCCTGAGGGCGATAGGATCGCTTTGTGTGCAAAGGGCGGGATTCCCGCCCTTTTTTGATTGGGGGTTGGGGTGGAGATGGTTAGCTTTTCTTAACAAACAAGCGTTTGGGAGCTCAGGATGGAAGAATCGAACGAATCCGGGGAAATGCGCGAAGATCTTTCCTTGGGGAGCATGTA
>JALQTQ010000433.1:0-1518 GCA_023263995.1 Akkermansiaceae bacterium
TGCCCGCCTGAAATACACCATCGAGGATCGCTCGCCGGAATGGTTTCTCGGGAAGGTCAATGACTTGCTCGGATACGATCTTGAAACGGCCCGACCATTTCATTTCGAGAACAATGGTGATCGCTTCGGCTGGGTCGAAGATCACGAGGGGAACTTCCACCTCAATCTTTTTATTGAGGGTGGGCGGGTGCGTGGAAAAGCTCGCGAAGGGCTGCGTCGCATCGCTGAAGTCCACGAGGGAGATTTCCGCCTCACCGGGAATCAAAACCTCATCATCGCGCGGGTCTCTCCGTCCAAACGTCAGGAAATCGAAGTTCTGCTCGGAGAATACGGACTGCTCGATTCCCACCAGCGGTCGGCCTTGCGGCTCAATTCCATTGCTTGTGTTGCCCTGCCGACCTGCGGGCTGGCCCTTGCCGAAGCCGAGCGTGCTCTCCCGGGAGTCATCACCGACCTTGAGAATGTCATTGAGGATGTCGGCTTGCGGCACGATGCCATCACCATCCGGATGACCGGTTGCCCGAATGGTTGCGGTCGGCCATTCCTTGCCGAAATCGCCTTCGTGGGTCGGGCCCCCGGAAAATACAACCTCTACCTCGGTGGTGGGCATGCCGGCGACCGACTCAACAAACTTTACCGCGAAGCGGTGACGCGTGAGGAAGCGATCGCTCTCCTCGAACCCATCATCCGCGACTACAGCGTGAGTCGCCAGGAAGGCGAGCGCTTCGGTGACTTTGTGATTCGGGCCGGATACGTTGCCGCGACTGTCAACGGGCTCGACTTTCACGCCAACCTCAAGGCCGAAGCCACCTCTGCCTGACCCCATGTCGACCGTGACCATCGATGCCAAAGCCGTGGCTGCCCAGCTCGGGAATCTCCGCGCCGGGGAGCGCATCAGCTGGCTTTATGAAACCTACGGGAATCGTGTCGTCGCCAGCTCCAGCTTTGGTCTTCAGGCTGCGGTGATGCTGCACCTCATCGCCGAATACGCCCCAAGAATCCCGATTGTTTGGGTCGATACGGGATACCTTTTCCCCGAGACCTACCGCTACCTCGAGCTGTTGTCAGCGCGCTTCGAGCTCGATCTTCGGTGCTATGTGCCTCAGATGACCGCGGCTCATCAAGAAAGCCTGCATGGGAAACTCTGGGAGAACGACCCCAAGGA
The DNA here is from genome assembly GCA_023263995.1 of Akkermansiaceae bacterium. GTDB lineage: Bacteria > Verrucomicrobiota > Verrucomicrobiia > Verrucomicrobiales > Akkermansiaceae > SW10. The sequence goes on from JALQTQ010000433.1 coordinate 1,166, forward strand.
ATACGCCCGCCTCAACAAGATCGAGCCCATGAATCGGGCTCTTAAGGAGATTGGAGCCGATATCTGGCTCAGTGGCTTGCGGCGCAGCCAGTCGGCGACCCGGGTCGATCGGCCTCTCGCCGAGCAACAGGGCCGCACGATGAAGGCCTACCCCATTCTCGATTGGGCTGATGCCCAGGTCGCGGCCTACTTTTACAACCACGAGCTTCCCCCCCATCCGCTGGCGGAGAAAGGATATCTTACGATGGGCGACTGGCATTCCACCCGTAAACCGGTGGCCGGTGAATCCGCCGAGTCCACCCGCTTCAATGGGGAGAAATACGAATGTGGACTTCACGAAGAATCAGGCCAGA
>JALQTQ010000433.1:1533-1887 GCA_023263995.1 Akkermansiaceae bacterium
CAACCGACCAAGACCATGAGCATTGCAGGAAATATCGTCGACACCGTAGGCAACACCCCGTTGATCAAGTTGAACAAACTCACGGAAGGGCTCGACTGCGAGGTCCTGGTGAAAGCCGAGTTTTTCAATCCCCTCTTCAGCGTGAAGGACCGTATCGGCAAAGCCATGATCGAAGACGCCGAAAAGAGTGGCAAACTCAAGCCGGGTGGCAAGATTGTCGAAGCCACTTCGGGGAACACCGGGATTGCCCTCGCCTTCGTGGCGCGCGCCAAGTGATACCAATGTATCCTCACCATGCCGGAAACGATGTCGATCGAGCGTCGCATCCTCCTCCGCAGCCTTGGGGCCGAGATC
>JALQTQ010000434.1 GCA_023263995.1 Akkermansiaceae bacterium
TGACTTTCCCTTCTACGGAGAGGTCTTGACTCGTCCGGCGGAAGCTTGGGAGAAGATCAAGGAGGGGGGCGGAGTTCTTCTCGAGCCAGCCGTTCTTGATCAGTTTTCCGTCGCGCTGGGAGACGAGGTCGAACTGGGCGGAATCCGATTACGAGTGACCGGGGTGATCGAAAAACCCGCTCCCCGGGGCGGTCGCTTCAGCGCCTTTGCCCCGGAGGTGTATGTCAGTCTGACCGACATCGAGCGCAGCGGGCTGCTGAAAGGCAACAGCCTGGTTTCGCATCAGGTCCATCTGAAGATTGGAGACGGACCGGCGGGGCGGGACCTGAAAAAGAAAATGAAAAATGATTTCCCGGAAAAGCGATGGCAAATGGAGACGCCCGAGGACCGGCAGGAGAACGTGGGCGAGGCCCTCGACAAATTTCAGCGATTTCTCTCGATCATCGCCTTGGCTTCGCTGGTCTTGGGAGCGATTGGGGTGGCAGGGGCGGTGCAGACTCACGTGCGACGGCGTCTCGCCACGGTATCGATCCTGCGTTGCTTGGGATGCCCGGGACAGATTGCCTTTGGCATCTATTTTGTGCAGGCGGTGGTGCTGGGTTTGATCGGTGCGGTTCTTGGCGGGGTGGTCGGAATTCTGCTCCAAACCGGGCTCTTGTATTTCCTGGGCAGCGAACTCCCGGTCTCGGTTGAGGTTCGGCCGGAGTGGCTGGTGGCAGCAAAGACCATCGCGACCGGCTTTGTGGTATGCTGCGGGTTTGCTCTTTTGCCCTTGATGAAGATCAGGGGGATCTCTCCGGCCCGCGCTTTGCGCAGTAGCGGAGATCTGCCACCAAGAAAAACGGGCTTGCTGGTGCTCGGTTTTTTGCTGGTGGGATTGCTCATGTTGGCGGCTTACGGAAACGACTCTCACTGGGGCCGGGCTGGAGCCATGACCGGCGGGCTGGTCCTTGCCTTTCTGACCTTGGCCGGGGTGGCGCGAGTGTTGATCACAATGACTCGTCGTTTCACCGGAAGGCACTGGCCCTACCTTTTGCGGCAGGGCATTTCCAACCTGCATCGGCCCGGCAACCAGACTCTCCTCTTCCTGCTCTCACCCGGCTTGGGGACTTTTCTGCTCGTGACCGTGCTGTCGGCCGGGACCTTACTGAATGATCGACTCAGCTGGCAGCGGACAGCCAACAGCCCAAACCTCTACCTCATCGATGTGCAACCGGATCAGGTGGAAGGAGTGGAAGGGCTTCTCAAGGAACGCGGACTCCCCGTGCTGGAAAATACCCCGATGGTTACGATGCGAATCGAATCAGTCCGGGGTGTTCCCGTGGGCGACCTCGATGACGTTCCCGGCTGGGTCTCCCGGCGAGAATTCCGCTCGACCTACCGTGACGAATTGAATGCGACTGAAGAAGTGGTGGCGGGCGAACTGGCTGTCGGACCAGCGGACCCTTCCGCGGTGGTCCCCTTGTCACTCGAGGAAAAAATCGCGGGCGATCTCGGGGTGGGCCTCGGCGATGAATTGGTGATGGATGTGCAGGGGATACCGGTGCGCACTAAGGTGACGAGCTTGCGTCGAGTCGACTGGAGTCAGTTCAATCTGAATTTCTTCATGGTCTTTCCAACCGGGGTGCTCGACGAGGCTCCGGGATTTCAGGTCGTCACGACCCGGACCCCTGACCCGACGTCTTCGGGTGAACTGCAGCGTGAGCTGGCCACCCGTTTTGCCAACGTCACTGCGATCGATCTGACCCAGATTCTCAAGACGGTCCGAGAGCTTCTGGAAAAGATCTCGATGGTGGTGACGGTGTTGGCCGGTTTCACCTTGCTGGCCGGAGTGCCCATCTTTCTCGGGACCTTGCTCAACGGTCGCGAGG
>JALQTQ010000435.1 GCA_023263995.1 Akkermansiaceae bacterium
CACAGATCCCGTATGTCCCGAGTTCAAGGCGGTGCAAGGCCTCCTCGATTTCCCCAAGGGCATTGGCTTCTTGGTCCAGCATAGTGAGAGCGAAGTCGCGATCATAGGCGTCGGACCCGGCGTCTCCCTGGTGCATCCCCGAGCCGCTGGCCTCGCTTCCCTCTCCACCTTTGCGAATGGTGTCGTTCTGGATGCCGTGAATCATGTCGGTGATCTGATCCCGGAGTTCCAGAAGACGACGCTGTTGTTTTTTCTCGAAGGCCGTCAACTTGGCAACTTTTTCCGGGCGGACATAGCGTCGCTTGACGATCACCGGGGGCAGATCATCCTCGGCTCTCGTCTCTTTTGCCTCCGCTTCTGATGAATCGCTTGAGGGGGCCTTTCCCACCGCTTTCCGGGTCACTTTTTTGGTCGCTGTCCTGGTGGCTTTTTTCGTCACCTTCTTCGCGATTTTTTTCGATGCGGTTTTCGCTGCTTTCTTGGCTGCGGTCTTCGCTGCTTTCTTGGCTGCGGTCTTCGCGACGGCTTTGGGCGTCGTCGTCTTCTTTGGGGATTTTTTTGCCATGGGGGGAGAAGTCAAGGGATCCCGTCGATCCCGGACGGAGGTCGAAAGCCGACCGGACCGGGTTGAGCGGCGGTGTCCTTTAGGCATTTTGATCACAGACCGCAAGATGAATTTCGAAACAGTTTTCTGGTGAAAACAGCATGCTCTTGAATTCTCCTCGGGGTCCTCTAGGCTCCGGTTCCCTCATGGATCTCACCACCATTATCGAATCCTTTCTGATCGCCTCGGAATCCCCCCTTTCCGCGTCGGAACTTGCCCGTCTGATCCGCGCGCGAGCCAGCGAATTTTCAGAGGATTCCATCACTGAGGCTGGGGAAAGCCAACCGACCCCCGACAGCCCCGAGCACCAACTTGATCTGGAAGCCCTGGCTTCGACCAGTGATGACGAAGTAGTGGCTGCACTCCAACTCCTCAACGAGATCTACGCGAAGTCAGGGCGGTCATTCATGATCGTGGAACGGGCCAAGGGATGGAAAATCCACACCCGGCCGGACTACGCCGGGTTTGTCCGTCTTCTCTTCCCCGGTCGTGCCCCGGAGCGCCTCAGTCCGCCCGCGATGGAAACCCTCGCGATCATCGCCTACCGCCAGCCCGTGACCAAGTCGGCCCTCGAAGCGGTGCGCGGAGTCTCTTGTGATGGAATGTTGCAAAAACTGCTCGATCGCGAGTTGATCACCATTTCGGGCCGCGCCGATCTTCCAGGCCGACCTCTCCTGTACGCCACCACCGATCTCTTCCTCGAACATTTTGGGATCACCGAAATCGACGAACTTCCGAACATCGGAGAACTTCGCAAGGTTGAACTCCCCGATGGAACCGCCGAGAACGAGAAGGAAAAGGCTCCAACCGAAGAAACCGAAAAGCAACTGGCCCTCTCAGCGGTCGAAAGACCCCAAACGAAAAGCTCACCCGAGAACGAAGTCAGGGAAGAAGACTCATCTTTCTGACCCACCAAACACCCACCGAAGCGTCAACCGCCCATGCCCCTCGACGACATCCGGAAAACGATCGACGAAATCGACGACCAACTGCTCGACCTCCTTTCCCGTCGGGCCGATGCCGTCCACGAAGTCGGCGAAATCAAAAAAAAGGAAGGCCTGCAGATTTACGCTCCCGAGCGCGAAGACGCCCTCCTGAGATCGCTTCTGGCCAAAAACGCCGGACGGCTTCCTGAAAAGTCGATCCGCGCCATCTATCGCGAGATCATGTCGGCCGCCCTCGCACTCGAGGATGATCTCAAGATCGCCTACCTCGGTCCCGAAGGCACCTGGACCCATCAGGCCGCGATCTCCAAATTTGGCCA
>JALQTQ010000436.1 GCA_023263995.1 Akkermansiaceae bacterium
CCCGCCCGAAGACGCCTTCCAGCTCTACGACACCTACGGCTTTCCGCTCGACCTCACCGCCCTCCTCTGCCGGGAGCGTGGCATTTCCCTCGATGAAGCGGCGGTGGAAAAGCTCATGGACCAGGCCCGCGAACTTTCCCGCAGCGCCCAAAAGAAAACCATCGTCCGTGCCACCGACCTCTCGACGGATGCCGTGACCGAATTCGTGGGCTTCAAAAACGACTCCTGCGATGCCACCATTCTCGAAGTCCACGAGCAAGACGACAAGCTCCTCGTCATCACCGACAAGACCGTCCTCTTCACCGAGATGGGCGGACAGGAAGGCGATCTCGGCACCCTCAACGGCCACCCCGTCCTTTCCACCCAAAAGATCGGCACCGCCATCGCCCACATCCTCTCCAACGTTCAAAGTTCAGATCTCCCTGTTCAAAGTTCAGCCTTCATCTCCCTCGACCGCACCCGCCGCGCCCCCATCGAGGCCCACCACACCGCCACCCACCTGCTCCACTGGGCCCTTCACGAAGTGGTCTCGCCCGATGCCTCGCAGCAAGGCTCCAGCGTCTCGCCCGATCGCCTCCGCTTCGACTTCAACTCGAAGCCCGTGACCCCGGAGCAGATCACTGCCATCGAGGACAAGGTCAACGCCGCGATCGAAGCGGCCCAGCCGGTTTCTTGGATCGAGGTCCCGCATGCCGAGGTGAAGGAACGCTCCGACATCATGCAATTCTTCGGCGACAAATACGGCGAGTTCGTCCGCGTGGTGCAGATCGGTGGATCAGAGCAGGCCCTCGATGGATACTCGATGGAACTCTGCGGCGGCACGCACGTCCGCAACACTTCGGACGTGGGCCTTTTCAAAATCAAATCGGAAGGGGCCATTGCTTCCGGGGTCCGCCGCATTGAGGCAGTTTGCGGGCAGGCCACCTGGGACTATCTCAATGCCGAACTGGAAAGGGGAGCGGCCGAGGAAGAGGAACTCCAGGCCAAGATTGCCGAAACCAACAAGGCCCTCGCGGAGGTCGGAGTCGATCCCGTCCCCATTCCGGACCATCCCCGCATCATGGCCGCCTTGCTCGCCGAGGGGGGCAGTTTCTCCCAAATCAACCAGACCTACCAGGGATACCACAAGCATCTTGAGAAACTTCGCGCCCTCAAGGTGGAAGCCGACAAGATCCTCAAAAAGGTCCAAGCCGCCGGCGCGGCCCGCCAGGCCGACTCCCTCCTCGCCGGGGAAAACCTCACCGGCAACATCGTCCTCGGCACCACCGGCTCCCCGGCCCTCCTACAGGAACTCCTCAATGGTTTGAAAAAACTCCACTTCACCCGGGCCGCCTTCGTGGTGGTCGATGACGGTGAGCGACTCCACCTCGGAGCCCTCTGCGGCGAGGACGGCAACAATGCCGGTCACGGGGCCGGCAAGCTCATCCAATCACTCGGTCCAATCGCCGGAGGAAAGGGAGGCGGCAAACCCGACCTGGCCCGCGGGGCCGCTCCCGACCGGGACAAACTGGACGACCTGCTCGCCGCCGCCCGCTCCGAACTGGGCCTCCCAGCCGCCTGATTCCAACCAAAGATTCGTTAGATCGGTGCTTGTCAGCTCCTGCTTTCCCCGATAGCTCCCTGATGTGGCTGACTTTCGATTTGAAAACCTCGAGGTTTGGAAAATGGCAACCGAGATCGGGCATCGCATTGCCGATGTGGCAGATCACCTCGACTCCCGGGGCCAGGCCTCCTTCGCCCGACAGCTCCGCGACCTGAGCTACCGCGTCTCGGGCATTCTGGCCGAAGGCAGCAGTTCCCCTACCAAGCCGGAGTTCGCTCTCTTCGTGGGACGCGCCCGCGCCGCCACCCTCGAGAT
>JALQTQ010000437.1 GCA_023263995.1 Akkermansiaceae bacterium
CCAGCGCGAAAAGATACCGTCCCCGTGATCTCCTCCAACTCACTCAAGACAACCAGGATCTTGGGGGGGAACCGTTTAAACTTGGGCACCCGCTTTCCCGGTGCTATTGGGAAAAAAGACGCGAAACTCAATCTCGGAGCCCTCAGATCGGGAGACCTGCATATCCCCCTCCAAGACTTGCATGATTTCACGGCAGAAACTCAACCCGAGACCAGCGTGGCCGTCTTCGCGGCTTCTCGCCTTGTCCCGGCGGTAAAATGGCTCAAAGAACTGACGAGTTTCCGCCTTACTCGGCATTTCACCAATCACCACATTTCGAATCGCAAAGCGGACTCCCCCCTTTTCGGGCGAACTTACGATCGAGACCGGCGAATCAGGATCACCGTAACTGACTGCGTTTTCCATCAGGTTCAAAAGAACAATCTGCACCAAGTCCCGGTCACTCCGCAGAAGTGGATTTTCGGGGCTGAGACTCGACTGAATTTCCAGCAACCTGGCATTTTTCTTCTTGCTGACAAGCTCCCAAGATTCCTGCACTAGCTTATTGAAGTCAAAGGCCAGAGCACGAGCCAGGCCTTGGCTGTGGGTGATGCGACCGAAATCGAGCAACCGTTGAATGAGGCGCCCGAGATTCTCTCCGATCCCGAGGGCATCCCGGATCCGTTGCTCGTATTCCTGCGGCTCCCGTCGCCTCTTCACCGCCTGCTCGAGGACTGCGTTGAATCCGGCCACCGGGGTGCGCACTTCGTGGGCGAAGTTGAGGAAGAAATTGCGATCCTTCGTGCGGGCCTGTTCGACCCGCTGCAGCAAGTCGTTGAAAGTCTCGGTCATGCCCTTAAGTTCCGATGGAATCCTCTCATGAATTTCCAGCGGGTGTCCGATCTCGTCGGCTTGACGTTTGCCAAGCTCCATGGACATCACCTCGAGCGGGCGGAGAAGTCGTCCGATCACCCACCAGATCACGACGCCGAGCAGAATCACGAGAGCCCCGCCTTCGAGAAAGAAGGCCCGTTGCGTCCGGTTTAGGATATCGTGGAAATCGTTATCACTCTCGGAACAGACGACGATCTGGGGGTGCTTCGAGGGATCTGAATTGGAGTCACCCGCATCCTCGGGTGCCGGATAGCAGAGGACTCCGACTGATCGGCCCTCGGTTCCATCGCTAAAGACGGTGTGGTAAAAAACCAGCTCCCCCGGGCCTCGGTAGTGGCGTTCCAGATCGCGACCGTCAAGGCGGGGGGATCGGACGGTCTCACCCGTTGCTTGGTCCCAGACTTGGACCAAGGCGCTTCCCATCCGGTGCTCATCTCTGAGGATGGCCTCGTGCCATTTGTGATGCACTCCCGATTTCCGGAGTTCGATCTCAGCCATCACCAGGGTCACCTTCTCCGTCAACTGGCCGTCAAAGTGATGCTCCAGGGATTTTTCAACCTTTGAATAAAGCCAGATACTGACGAGGATGAGCAAGCTGGTACTCACCGAGGCGCAGGCTATCAGAAGGCGCTTGCGGATCGATGGGTGCCTCATGCCGCAGCGCTGGAAAGAAGGTATCCGAATCCGCGTTTGGTCACGATGGGATCCCCCAAGCCCTCAACCTTGAGTTTCTTCCGGAGGTAACCGATGTAGACGTCCACCGTGTTACTGGAGCCACCCTCATAATCGTCATAGACGTGTTGCCAGATGTAATCGCGACTCACCACCTCATCTTTTTTGAAGGCAAGGCATTCCAGCAAACGGTATTCCATCCGGGTGAGGGGGATCTCCCGACCGGCCCGCATCACCGTCTTTGAAGCGGTATCGAGCGCCAGGTCTCCGACCAGCA
>JALQTQ010000438.1 GCA_023263995.1 Akkermansiaceae bacterium
AGTTCCTCAAGAAGGCGGGTGGCCCCGTCGGTGTCGTAAGAAGCAAGACCTTCGATCACCCCAACGAGCCATGGGTTGGCCCGATTTTCGTCGCCGCCATTGTCGAAATTGGCGCGAGCCCATTCGGTGGCCCGAAGAGGATCGGTTTTGGCCCAGGCCGCAAGAATCGTTTGGCGCGCGAAAGGGGTCCCCGTTTTCTCGGAGGCGTAGGCGAGCGCGCCGGTGGGATCAACCTCGGCCCAGGCAGTCAGAAGAAGGCGGTATTCGCCGAATTGCTCGTTCTCCAGGCCTCCTTCACGAAAGGCATCGACGGCGTCGAGAAATTCCTCGGGCCCCAGGCTTTGCACAAAATCCAGGAATCCCTGTGCCCGCGCGATGGGATCGGACATCGCTTTGAGCTCTCGGGCCCGCTCGCGGATGCGCTCGGAACGGCTTGCGGATGAGTCGCCAGCGAGTGAGCGCGAGACGCGGCGACGGGTCGAGGCGCCTCCCGAAGGGTTGCCGCCACGGCTGCTGGCCACGGGCGACTGGTCCTCTGGAAGGGCACCATCGGAGGGCGCTGACTGGCCGGTCCGGCCGACCAGAAAGGCGGCTGCGCAGGTGACGACCCAGGCGCCAACGAAGAGTGCGGTCTTGGATTTCATGAACGATCGTTTTGGTTGGATGATACCAGCAAGCGGTTTTTTTGCAATGCCGGTCCCCAAGGTGGTTTTTCTTGGGGGATTGTGAAAATCAACGGTTGCGGGATGGCGACGAGCATTTTATGACAATCGCATGAAACTTCTTGAGGATGACTCGGCGGTGATGAGCAAGGCTCGCGATCTTTGCGAAACGATCACGGAGGATGCAGAATATCGGGATCTTTTGGCGAAAGTGGAAACGTTCTTGGGTGATGATGAGGCCCGTAACAGCTATCAGGCTGTGCACCAACAGGGGCAGGAATTAAATCAAAAACAGCAGGCCGGCCTTCAGTTGGCCGAGAGCGAGATTGCCGAGTTCGAAAGCGCGCGCAGTCGCCTGCTTGAGAACCCGGTGGCCTCGGACTTCCTCAAAGCCCAGCAATCGCTGGAAACCCTGCAATCGAGTGTCAATCGCCTCGTGGGCATGACCCTCGAATTGGGGCGGGTTCCAACGGCCGAGGATATTGCTCAGGCTTCAGGCGGCGGTTGCTGCGGCGGCTCCGGAGGTGGCGGTTGCGGTTGCTGAGCCAAGCCGCTTTCTTGGTCCCAAGCAGATCTGGATAGGCCACCTTGACGAGGTTACTTCGTTCACAGGGCTATTTCTGGCGGGGAAGGATACTTCGGAGGACCTTGGGCGGGAGGAGCTCCGAATGAGAGGTGGCCCAGCTTACCGCCGCGTCTTGGTCGTCCTTGCGCCATCGGCTGAGTAAATCGCGGTAGTAGCGTTCTTGGTCCTGTGCTCTCGACAGGGTGGCCACATTTTCGAGGGCGGTTTCGGGGTCTTGCTTGCCGGCTTCTTGGAGGAAACGGATACGGGCATCATCGAGCGACGGATCGTTGCCGAGTTGGCGGAGCCAGATTGCGGCTTCGTTGGGGTCCTTGCGGGTGAGAAGACGGGTCACCTTGGAGGCCGCTGGACCGAGCGAGTCCCCTGGGAGGCTCTGAACCCAGTTCTTAGCCCCGTCGAGGTCCTCTCGGGCATAGACTTCGGCAATCACCCCGGAAGCCTCTCGCCGTAGTTCTGGAGAATCGAGCGATTCAGCCCAAAGCGAGGCCGCCTCGGGGTCGCGACGCCCCATCGTGGAGGCGATACGGGTGGCGGCTTCCTTTTTCAATCGGGGGTCGGTGATGAGTTGCATCC
>JALQTQ010000439.1 GCA_023263995.1 Akkermansiaceae bacterium
CACTGATTCCACCGTGGCATTCTGGCCCGGGCGGGTCACCACTTCCGGACGCACCATGAGGTCGACCCCCTTCTTCTGGGACATTCCGCGCATCATCATTTCGAAGACGGTGTTATCAATGATCCCCCGCAGGCTCAAAATACCGGGTGCACGGGTGGCTGAATTTGCCCCGGGAGCAGGGAGACGAATATCACTGACCGACGTCCCCGCGCCATCGCTCGCGGTCACGCCGGTGGCCGACTCCGCAGGCTTCCGATTCAAGAGAGCATTAAGTCCCTCACTGCTCGGAACAACCTGGCCGCTGCGATTTCCAGCGGTGATCGACCGACCATTGGTCATGTCATTGATCTCGGTGCCTGAACCAATGGTGCCTCCGGAGAGGATCCCATTGGAGCCCACCTTGACCTCCCCCGCCTTCCAGTCGAAACCGAGATCCTCGAGGTTTTGCTGGCTGCAATCGAGGATGGCAGTCTTGATTTTAACGATGACAGGCTCGGTCTTGGCAAGTTCGCCCACGATGGCTTCCACCAGGGCAATGTTCGCCGCGGTGTTGAGCACCATCAATGTGCTCGTGGCTTTGTTGTAGCTGGCTGTCGCCCCTTCCGGAAAACTGACATCATAGGACTGCAACCTTTCCTTGGCCGACAGCGCTTTGGCCACCAACCCCCCGCCAGCCGGCTTATCCGCAAAAGGATCGTTCACCGCATCAGCCTGCTTGACCGCCCCGGTCGTCAGGAAGTCGGGCGGCACTCGAAACTCCCGGCGAATCAGGGTGGGATCGTCAAATCCCGCAGCATTCAAAACGACCGCAAAATCGTCGATGCGATAAGTTGTCCCGGTTGCCTGAGTGACGCGGCGCACCGCCTCGAGGAGAGGGATGTTGTTCAAGGAAAGATTCACTCGGGCCGCCCGGACTTTTTGGACCGCAGGATGGGATTCGTCTCCCAGCTGGACCACAAAAGGAACTCCCTTCCGAGCTTCATCCACCGTCACCTTGTCTTCCCGCACGGACACCACCCGAAGAAAATCAATGGCCTCATTCAGGGTGGCTCCGCTCAACCGAAGCTCAGGGACCATGATCGTGTTCAACTTCTGCTCGATCAAGGCCCGCTGGCCCACGCCTCCCAACGAAGGATCGCCGCCAACCACTGGGAGCTGGTCATCCTGATCGACCCTCCGCTCCCATCCGGAGTCAACGTCCGCCAGTAACTCCGAACGCGCCTGGTCTCTCGCCGCCTGAGCATAACCCGATTTGGCGGAATTAACCTTTTCCATCCCGCGCTGCGCGGTGACGTTGTGAGGATCAATTCGCAGGATGTCCTCATAAGTGAGGTAAGCCCGATCGAACTGCCCCAAATCGTAGAACCCCTGGGCCTCGTCGAGCAGGCCCCGCACGCGATTCACCTTGGCTGCGTGTCCGGGTGTGAGAGCCGGGTTGGTGCGGATAGGGTCCATCATCTCGGACCGGAACTGCTTGACCTTCGGATTGTTCGGGTCAACCGCATCCACTTGATTGAGGAGGGCCGAAGCCCCCGCCGAATCACCCGTCCTCATCAGTTTCTGGGCTTGGACTAGGGACGCTTGGGAAAAACGCTGGACTGCCACGGCCCGAAGTCCTGAGACCGCGGGCGCTTCCGCCGGAAGATTTGCCAAGGCCGCGGCGTATTGCTCAACCGCCACTTGGTAATTCCCTTCCTCGTAAGCCCCATCGCCCTTCGCAATCATGGTGTAGGCCGCCTTGGCATCCGCCGAACGGGCCGCCGACTCCTTCGCCAACATCTCCTCTTGGGCCACAGCCGGAGCAAC
>JALQTQ010000043.1 GCA_023263995.1 Akkermansiaceae bacterium
CCATGAACTTTGCCCCCGCCTGGATCTTCGTCCTCTTCCTGATCAGTTGGTCGGGAGTTGTTCCGGCCCGGGCCGACTTCATTGCCGCCGACTTTCGAACCACCGAGGGAGATTTCACGGTGCTCCTTGATTATGTTAATTCTCCGCTGGCGGTGGCCAATTTCATCCAGTTGGCAGGTAAGGAAGACGACATTTTGGAAACGGCGGCGGGGGTGCCTGCTTTGGGGGCCTTTGGTCACGACCGGCAGTTCTACCAGGCGACCGCCGAATCGGACGTGGCCCGCCTCCCCCTGACGGTCGTCTTGATCCCCGAGACTCCTGGTTTTCGCTCTTATTACGGGATCTATCAAAACCAGACTTTGATCGGGGGGGTCGAGACCCGCGCACCCAGGGGCTATCATCCCGATATCACGGGAGAAGACCGGATCCGCCTGGAAAACATCCAAACCAATCCCAACAAATATCGGATCACTTTGCGCTATCCCCGCCCTTGGCTTGACGCCCGTGACCAGCAGGTCAAAGAAGCTCCGATGTATCGGGCAATCAAGGTTCAACGCATCGTCAAGGGAAAGCGTTTTTATGCCGGAACAATGACTGATGACCGACTTGAGCATCCCGGCTACCATTTCCAGGACGAAATCGCTCGCAATCCCGGCAACCTGGCCAACCCGTTTGGCACCCCTTTCAATACCGCCGGAGTGTTGGCGATGGATACTTTGGCTCCCAACCGCAACGGGAGCGGCTTTTTTATCACGACCGACCCCGATCCTTCCCTCAATGGTCGCTACACCGCTTTTGGCCAAGTCAGCAGTGGTTTGGGGTTGGCGGTTGTGCGGAGCATCACCGGCGCCTCGCTCGGGAGTGATGGCTCGCCCAACGAGGATATCTCCCTTCTCGGGATCACCATCCGACGTAGCGGGCTCACGGCCAACGCTTTTCTGGAAGGGTTTCAACAAAAATACCTGCCCGGTGGCATCAGCCCGCTGCCCTTGTCGATTGAAAACTTGGACGGGGAGTGGGCCTTGCTCTCGGCTCCTCGACCGGGGTCGTTCGAGGTCACTTATCTCAGTTCCGACTTGGGGGAGTTCACCGGGGGGATCCTGCAGGCTCAGGGGCCGGCAACAACCCAAGGCCTTCGGAGCGATCTTTCCACCTTGATCGGCCTTTCACCCCGTTACTTCTTCAAGGGATTTTCCACCAAGCTGCCGCGCTGGCCTTCCGCCCTGATTGACTTGCAAAATGCCAGGTTGTTTTTTTCGGTCACTTCGGGTGTGGACCAGGGAACCATGAACCTTTACTTCGGTCAGGTTCTGGGGGTGCCCGAAGGCGAAGAGCACGATGGGTTGGTCAGGATTGGGGGCACCTACAATCTCGATATGGTGATCGAGCGGACAGGGGTCGGGACAGATCCCGAGTTTGTTCGATCCTTCGGGCAGGGCACTTTTTTCGCGACCTACGATTCCTCGGAGAGCCCCTATCGGGGACGTCTGGACTTTAGCAATGTTACCGGGCCTCTCAATGTCGGGCAGATCACCCTGCACTTCGATTCAGGTGCCTTCTTCAACAACCCACAGGTCAACCCGGCTTTGTTCATTCGGCGGTTTGATGCCTCCACCACCGATCCGGAGGAGCCTTTCTTGAACTACAGCGGGGTTTTTCAAAAGTTACAGTGAGGGCCAATCGGGTGATTTGAAACAATGCAAGAGAAAGGAATGTTTAACCGTCCCGCCGAGCCTCACGAATTGGTTCCGGAAGATTACTTCGCGGAGATTGATCTCGATTCGTGTTTTCCAAGGGAGCAGCCGCTGGAAGTGGATCTAGGATGCGGCGACGGAAGGTTCGTGATCAAAATGGCGGCGCACTATCCCGAGCGGAATTTCCTCGCCGTCGAGCGCCTTCTCGGTCGGGTGCGCAAGGTCTGCCGAGAGGCAAAACGGGAAGGCCTAGAGAATCTTAGGGTCCTGCGGCTTGAGAGTCTCTACACCTTGGAGTGGTTGCTGCCTGAAGCCTGTCTCGACCGTGTTCACCTCCTGTGTCCCGACCCGTGGCCCAAGGCCAAACATCATCGTCGCCGGCTTTTCCAGCGGCCTTTTCTTGAGGCAGTGGTCCGCGTGCTCAAACCGGGCGGCGAGTTGCTTTTTAAGACTGATCACACCGGCTATTTCGAATGGAGCGAGGAGCATCTCGATGACTACGAAGGCCTGAAGCGGTTGGATTGGCCGGAGGGGACCTTCTTCTATCCCAAGACCGATTTTCAGATCCAGTGGGAAGCGCAAGGCAAAGTGCTCCATCGTCTTCGTGCAGTGAAGCCGGAGTAGCCTGGTCTTGATAGACTCAAGCATCGGCTACGGTATCGGGCGGTGTTGGTTATGATGATGTTTTCTTTTTTCAAATCCCGAGCTGCCACTGTTTGGCTGATGCTGTTGCTTCTTGGCCCGGGTCTCCATGCCAGGGAAATTCCCGAGAATGAAATTCAGGCAGTGGAAAAAGCTTTGGCGGCGGCCAAGCGAGAGGAAGGATCGGAGGCCCGGAAGCGTCTGGCGGTCAAGCGGGTGGTGCGGGACGCCCAGGAGTTATTGGAAACTTACGCCAACGCTCCGAATCGCTTTGCGGTGCTCGGGATACTGTTCGGGGCCCACCAGCAGTTGTTCGGGTTGGACAATTCGGCTCGAAATCGGGAGGCGGTGTTGGAAACGGCCCAAGCACTTCTGAAAGCTCCCGATGACTTTGCCGGGGAGCGACTCGAAGCCGATCTCTTGATCACCCAGACCGATTTGGCTCGCCGCGGGGCCGGTCCGACGGAACGGATGGAGGCCCTGAACGGAATGGTGGCTCGCTACCGCAATACCTCCGGTGAGGGAAGGATGTTACAGACTGCGATGGTGATGGCACTCGAGGCCGGAGATTCTCGCGTCGTTCGGGACCTGCGAAAGATCATCGAGGAGCGGTTTGCAGGCGATTTTGAGATGATCAATTTTCAGCGTGAAAAGCTGGGTGGGCAGGTTTTTGGAGCGCCTTTCACCGGGGTCTTTCAGCGAAGCGACGGAGGGACGATGCATCTTCCGGCCGATGGCTTGGGGCGGACCTTGCTTCTCTACTTTTGGACGAGCGCGCCGGAAGGTCGCCCCGATCTCGAAGCCCTTGCGAGCTACTGGAAGGCCAATCGTGATGCGATCTCGGGGCGGATTAAAATCGTCAGCTTGAATGTCGACGAGCTTTCCGACGCTGGAGAATCAGTCTTGCGGGAGTTGGGAGTCGAGTGGCCGGCGCTTCATCTTCCGCAAGGAAGAAAAAATCCCCGCTATGAAATTTTTGCGAAACGGGACGGAGCTTTGGTCACGGTGACCCCCACCGGTCAGGCCGCGATTGTGATGGAAGGTGCGACACGAACTCGGAAGGGGGAAACGAATGGTGTCAGGGATTTTGAGCGTTGGTTCGGGTCTTCCTTGGCGAGGGTGTGGACCGAAGAGCGATACGTCCAACAACTGACCTCCATTTTCGCCGGCGATTTTTTGGTCGAAAATTTCGAGGAAGAACTCGAGTCAGCTTCAAGCAAGATTTCAGAGGAGACCTTCCAAGCGATTCAGGACTGCTTTGTTCCGCCTCCGATCCGATACCGTCTCGCGTTTTCCGAGATTCGCGCAAACTACGAACGAGCCCTTGATCTGACCGGGAAGGCCTTGGCTGCTCACCCGGGTGATCCCCTTCTTTGGAGCTTGCGAAATCGTCGGTTGATCGCGCATTTGGGGCTTTGGAAGGTCACCGGGAATCAGGCCAATTTTCGCGAGGCGTTGGGGGAAGCGCAGCGGGCCTTGCAAGAAGGTATGCCTCCGTCAGCTGAGGTGGTGCCCCGTTATGTCTTGGCCAAGGGAGAACTTCGGCAGCCGATGGCCGATCCGGCCAAGGTGATCGGAGAGTTTGTGGAAAAACTGGGAGGAGACCAAGCGCCGGGGCCAGCCTTGGCCGTGGCTTCCTTGCTTTCCCTCGATGTTGCCGATCGAGCGGGCCATGAACACTATCGATCGCTCGTGTTGCAGAATCATCTTGATGATCCTGCAATGTGGTCCTTCGGAGCTTTTCTTCTCGATCGTCATCATCGCTACTGGCTTTACCGCGTTCCTTTTGTGGCTGGCTGGAGCTACGGGCGACGGAGCAGTGTCTTGATGTCCGTGGGAGAGCCGGACGAGGCTGAGAGAACGATCAAGGGAAGTTTGGAAACACTCGACGGCCAACCCTTTGATTTGCCCATTCCAGGGAGTGATCAATGGACCGTGGTGATTTTCACCGAGGTCTGGGACGATCCTAAAAAAGCGTCCATTTACCCTACTGTGGAGCGTTATCTGAATCCCAAACTTGCACAGCGCGGGCTCCAGGACGTGAAGGTGGTTGTGGCGGTATTGGGTGCCGATGCCGCGGGGCTCCGAGCTTTGTTGGCGGAACGTCCGCTGGATTGTGAAGTCGTGCTGGTTCCCGGTGGGGTGAGGCACCCGCTGGTCAGAAAGTTTGGGGTGATCAATGAAGACGAGCACAGCAATGCGCTGGTCATTCGACCCGATGGTAAGGTGGTGAATGTGCTTTCCGGCCTCTCGATGGAGCGGGCCAATGGAGAGGTCATCATGAATATCATCGAGTGGCAGGACCAAAAGGCCGTGTCGGATTTCCTTGCGTCCGGAGAATTGGCGAAGGCGAAGGAAATGATCTTCGCCCTTGCCCCGCCCTTCGATCCCAAGGCCGTCGATGGCAAGGGGCGTCCACTTAAAAAAACGGAGCATTCCCTCTCGCATCTGCGCGCGAGAGCACGGGTCTATCTCGCAATGAAGGAGTGGGACAAGGCCTTGGGCGATGCCCAGGAAGTGGCGCAACGGAAGATGGAGAAGGACGGCTGGATGAGCTTGCGGACTGAGCAGTTGGACCGGGATGAGGCTTTTGTGGAGGAGGTCAAGGGGGCCAAGGCCAAAACATCGAGGTGAAGGCGATTCTGGCCAACACCGGCTCGCTCAGCTGGGTCCCCACAAGGGCGTCGGCACGGAAGTCACGTGTCAGCAGGTAGGTGATGGTGGAGAACCAAAGCCGAAAGTGGTTGTTGGCCATCTGACTGGTGGAGCTGCGGTCGGCGAGTATGTCCACCTGTTGTTCCTTGATCCGGTCTTCCATTTCGTTCCGGCAGAAGCCGCTGTCGGCCCGAACGATCTCGCCGTGGCGCTTGCGGATCTGCGCGACGATGGGTTTGAGGCTTGTTCATTCTTCGGCCCGTGTCTTCTCGCTAAGGAGGTCTTCCTTGCCACAGTTGTGAGCCAGCAAGGGGTCGAGGCGGAGTTTGTCGCGATCATTGACGTCCTAGTACCCCAAGAGATCGGGTGAAAGCTGCGGGCCTAGGGTGACTTGGGTTGGACCAAAAACGGGTTCGCCGGGTTCGCTAGAACCAATAAAGATTGAGACCTCCGTCGTGATCACGATAAGGCGAACAGCTCCGAGATTGGTTGGGCTTCCTTGCGGACGAGGCGCATGGGTCGGCCTTGCGGGGTGGTGAGTTCCTTGTTGAGGTCGATGCCGAGGGCATGGCAGAGAGTGGCGTGGAGGTCGGCCACCTTGACCGGACGCTCGGCCACTTCCATGCCATCGGGGTCGGTGGCTCCGACGATGCTGCCGCCCTTGATGCCGCCGCCGGCCATCATGCAACTGAAGGCGCGGGCCCAGTGATCGCGTCCCCCGCCATCGTTGATGCGGGGAGTGCGGCCGAATTCACTGAGGACCACCACGAGGGTCTTCTCGAGCTTGCCGTTTGCCTTGAGGTCGGAAATGAGCGACGCAATGGCCGGGTCCATGGCGGCACCATGGGCGCGCATTGCTTCGAAGATGTTGCCGTGGTTGTCGAACCCACCCCGATTGACCTGGACAAAACGAACGCCCTTTTCCACCAGACGGCGGGCGAGGAGGGCACCGCGGCCGAACTCGGTGTCACCGTATCGTTCGATGGTGGCGGCATTTTCTTCCTTGAGGTCGAAGGCCTTGAGGGCGGGGCTTTCCATGAGAGCGACGGCATCCTTGAGGGCGGTTTGCGAGGCCTTGAGTTCATCGGCTCCGTTTTTGGTGGCAGCCCGACGATTCATCTTTTCAAGAATCTGGAGGCGCTGCATTCCGCGCGCGTGGTTGATGCCTTCGGGGAAGGAAAGGTAGGGGTCCTTTTGGCCGGGGCGCCCGACGAAGTAGGCTTCGCATTGTTGGCCGAGGTATCCGGCGCGGGCGGCCTGTCCGCTGATGCTAACCAAGGCGGGGAGGTCGCCGAGAGGTTCGCGCTCGTGGACCACGATGGAGCCCAGGCCCGGGTGCATGATGTTCGGGGATTGGTTGAAGCCGGTCTGGAGCTCGTATTGCGCCCGTCCGTGGTCACCATTGGTGCCGGCAATCGAACGGATGAGGGCCCCGTGGTGCATCTGCTTGGCGAGCTGGGGGAAGATCTCGGAAATCTCCATGCCCACGGCCGAGGTCTTGATGGGGTTGAATTCTCCCTGCACCTTGCGTCCTGGTTTGGGGTCCCAGGTGTCGAGGTGGCTCATACCGCCGCTGTTCCAGAAAAGGATAACATGCTCGGCTTTGGCCCTGGAAGCCCGGCCTTCCGCAAGGAGTTTGCTGACGGGCATGCCGAGGAGGCTGGCGCTGAAAGTTTGCAGGGCGCGGCGCCGGGTGAAGTGGTAGTCGTGACAGGACATGACGTTGAACTTTGAAGGATGAACAGTGCGATTTGGGCTTTGAACGGAGAGATTAGGGAAGGAAGCGGAATTCGTTGCTGTTGAGGAGGGCCCAGCGGAGGTCGGCCATGCCTTCGGTAGATCGGTTGACGATGAGGCGGGCGTCGTCTTTTTCCTCGGGGCTGGGCGGGCGGGTGAGGATTTCGTGGTAAGCCCAATCGATGGCGGCGTCCTGGTCCTTCTCGAGGACGCGGTGGAGGGGTTCGAGTGATCCGACGCGGGAGGCCTCGTGGGTGAGGCGACCGTTGAGCATGAGGAGTTGCTGGCGGAGCGAGGAGGCATCGTCGCGGAATTCCCCGAGACCGGTGCGGGCCGGTTGTCCGAAGACGCGGAGGAAGTGGGCGGGCGGGGCCGGGGTGGCCATTTGCATCGCGCTGTCGAAGCGTGGGTTATCGTCCACGGTTTCGGTGACGGTCTCGGTCTTGTATTTCATCACCCGGCGTTGTTTTTCCTGCTGCATCGCGGCTCTTTGTTCGGCTTCGATCCGTTCATCGGACTTCATCCGCATGATGGCCAACTCGGCTTGCTCGCTGGTGGTCAGGATGGAGTTGAAATCGAGCTTGAGCGATGATTCGAGGTCGTATCCATCTCTTCGGACCGGAGTTTTAGCGGCCATCATGGCGGGGGGCTCGTTCTTTTCCACGGGCACCATTATGGATTCGCCGGTGGGCACCCGGATTTCGCGGGTCACTTGTCGGGCGTTGGCACCTTGGGGCCATTTGAAATCTTGGAGGTGGCCAGCGACTACAATGCTGTCGTAAAGGACCTCGCTGATCATGCGTCGGGTGGGTGCGGCGGCAAAGTTGCGTTCGCTTTTCTCGCGGGTCTCCAGAGCAACATTGGCGGGCAGGTGGGAGCGGCGGTAGGCGTCGGAGAGGGCGATGATGCGGACCAGCGTGCGGAAATCGAAGCCACTCGCGATGAATTCCTGGGAGAGAAAGTCGAGGGTGGTGGGGTGGTGGAGTCCGTTGTAGTCCGAAAAGTTGTCGAGAGGTTCCACGAATCCCCGCCCGATGAGCTCGGCCCAGACACGATTGATGAAGGCTCGCGAGAAATAGTCGTTTCGGGGATCAGTGATGAGGGAGGCGAGCTCGTTTCGCAGTTCACTGGAGCGATAGATGTCACCGTGGACATTGAGCTTGCGGCTTTCGTTTTGGGCCTCCTTGAGGACGGGATCGTCCGGACGACCGATGTTGGGGTCGACCGAATCGAGGAGGGCGTCGAGTGAGGCCGACTCACCTTGCTCGGCGCTTTCCCGTTCGCGAGCCAAGCGCGCCTGTGCGAATCGTTGGAGATAGGACGCGTTCGGCTTGGGCTCGCCCATCTGGAAGGGGAATTTGGGTTTGACCGGCCTGCGCTCCTCGGGTTCGGCTTTGTCTTCGGGTGGCCAGAGGACCATGTTCTTGTCTCCCTCCGTAGTGTAGATGGATCCGTTTTGGCGGTTACTGCGCACCGTCTTGGTTTTTCCGAAGAAGGCGGCGAGGTCATAGAAATGCTTTTGCTCCCAGTCATCAAACGGGTGGTCGTGGCACATCGCGCAGCCGATGCGGACGCCGAGGAAAATCTGGGAGGTCGCGGCGGCCAGTTCCATCGGTTGGGCGTTGTCCCCTAGGATGTATCCCACCGCGGGGTTGGAGTTGGCTCGACCTGAGGCGCTGATGAGCTCGCGGACGAGGATATCGTAGGGTTTGCCCTGCTTGAGAGATCCGTGGATGTAGGCAAGGAGTTGATTACCGCCGGTGACATTCGAGCGGATGCGGAGCATGTCGGCCATGAAAATGGTCCATCGGTCGGCAAAGCGTGGGTGAGTGGTGAGCTTGTCGATCAAGCGGGCGCGGCGGTCGTCGCCCCACGTTTGGAATTCCCGGATCTCCTCCATGGTGGGGATGCGGCCGATGAGGTCGATGGAAGCGCGGCGGAGAAAGGCCAGGTCGTCGATGGGCTCGGTGGTGGTCACCCCGGTGTCTTGGTTTTCGCGGCGCAGGATGTCATCGAGCAAGGCAGCCGCCTCGTGCTCGGAACCCGGGGCCTTTTCGGGCATGGCAACCCGTTTGGGTTTTTCGGGCTTTCGCTCCACCAGAGTCACGCCCTTTGGCCAGGGTGCTCCGGCAGTCACCCAAGCGTCGAGAATGGCCACTTCTTCCGGTTTGAGCGGTTGTCCTTCGTCGGGCATCACTCCCTCATCGATGGGGCGGAGGTGGATGCGGACGAGAAGTTCGCTTTTCGACGGTTCGCTGGGAACGATTGCTTCGGCGGTGTCGCCGCCTTCGAGAAGCTTTTCGTGGGTGTCGAGACGCAGACCACCCTTTACCTTGGAGGCGGTGTGGCAGCGGACACAGTTGCTCTCCAGGATTGGCTGGACTTCGGTGCGAAAATCAGGGACGGCTGCTTTGGCGACCGGGAAGAGAGCCAGAATGCTGAGGGTGGGAAGGAATTTACGTGGGGAAAACACCGGGAAGATGGTCAAAGGGTGGATCTCATGGACTACCCAGCGAGGCAACCAAACCTTTCTTATCCCGGCATCGAAGGGGGGGAAATTCCCCATTTTCTGGTGGACCGGGGGTTCCTCTTACTTCTCGGGCCGGGAGAGGAGGTTCATCTCCTTCATCCAGTTTCCGGCGAGCTTGGGCCACCCGCCGATGCGCTCGGGGATGTTCTTCATGCCGAATCCATGGCCACCTTTGGCGAAAATGTGGAGTTCGCAGGGGCGCTTGGCCCGTTGCATCGCGAGGTAGAAAAGAGCGGAGCCCTCGACAAAGTTTGAGTCTTGGTGACCCACGACGAGGAAACAGGGTGGGGTGTTTTCATTGACCGGGACTTCCGGGACGAGTTGATTCGGATGCTCGGGGTCCTTGAGGTAGGCGGGGTAGACCAAGATGCCGAAGTTGGGGATGGGTGAGAAGGAATCGACCTCTTCCTTTGGAAAGGTCACCTTGCCGTCGCTGGTGAGAACGGTGGCGGTCAGGTGGCCTCCGGCCGAAAAGCCGAGAAAACCGAGGCGTTTGGGGTCGATCTTCCATTCCGCGGCCTTTGAACGCACCAGGCTCACGGCTCGCTGGGCGTCTTGGAGGGGGGCGTGATGTTTGGGGAGGTTTTGGCGGCGGGGAGTGCGGTACTTCAGGAGAATGGCCGAGACGCCGATTTCGTTGAGCCATTTGCAGACGTCCGTGCCTTCGTGAGAGTAGGCCAGGATGGAATAGCCGCCACCCGGGGCCACGATCACGGCCGCCCCGGTGGCCTTGTCGGCGGGCGCGGGGTAGTGGGTGATGGTGGGCTTCGAAACATTGGTGAGGCGAAGGATGCCGTCATTCCGATCGATGGTTTTTTCGGTGTCGATTTTTTGGTTGTCCTCGCCGGGGACGGGCCCGTTCCAAAGCGGCAAAGTCAATGGTTCAGCGCGGAGGAGGACGGGGAGGACGAGAGCGAGGGTGACCAGGATTTTCATGAAAAAGTGAGGGTTTGTTTCTAGCGAGGCACGGCGGCCACCTGTTGAACGCGGAGGCGGAAGAAGGTTCTTTCGCCCGGCTGGAAAAGGGTGTAGGTCCGCGAGTTGATGTTGCGGGCAGTGAGAGATGTCAGGGGAACCCACTTCACCAGATCGGCACTCGCTTCCGGGAGGTATGTGACCTCGTCGGCGAGGGGATTGACCGGAAAAGTGAGGCTGGCCGCGCCGGGGACAACTGAAATGGTGAATGGGGTTTCGGTGAAGCTCGTGGCCGGGGTGCCGAGGGCATACTCGAGGAGGTCGTCCAGTTCGTCGGCATCGGGATCGTTCCCCAGGGTGCCGATAAAGGGGGTGGTAGGGTCGCTGGTGCCGGGGGAGCCGTCGATGGCGTTGCTGGCGCGCCAATTTCCGGACACCCCGTGGCCCAGCGGGTCGAGGACGGGATCGAGCGATCCTCCGGTGTGGGCGAGGACGAGGGAGAAGCCTCCGGCATCGGTGCTCGTCGGCCAAGGCAGGTCATCGTCGTATTCGAATTCGTGGATGGCTACCGTGCCGAGAGCCAGCTTGATGAGTTCGCCTCCGTTGCTGAGGCTTTCGAGGGCGTATTCTCCCGCAGCGACTGGAAGGTCGGGGCCGTATTTTGCTTCGAAGGCAGCGATATTTTTCACCACGAGGAGGTAAGCTCCCGGTTCGAGGGTGGTGCCGGCCGGGAAGTCGTAGTTGATGCCCTTGGTGAAGCGGACATTTGAGAGGTCGAGAGCTACCGTGCCGCGGTTGAAGAGCTCGAGGTATTCCGAGGCATCGTCTCCGGCGGGGTTATACATGATCTCGCTGATGACTAGGTTTTCACGAAGAATTTCGGTGTCGGGAGGGGTGCTGCTGAATTCGAGGGGGGGCGACCAGTGGCTCCAGCGGCCGGTGTTGTCACGGTGTCGGACGCGGGCCCGGTAGGTCCGGTCGGGGCGGGTCGCGAGGGCGGGCGGACTGACCGAGCTTTCGAAGGTGGTGAGTTCGCCGCTTTCCCAAGTGCTTTCCATTTCGTACGCGCGGGGTTCGCCCATCGGGGCGGAGATTTCCGCGATACGCCATTCCATGGCACCGAAGGACCCGTTCCCTTGGGGGTCGGAAAAAGCCGATGAGGTAAACTGGAGGCCGCTGGTGGGGTATCCCGCTTCTCCGGTGTAAGTCATCACGGGGGTGTCGGGAATCGCTGGGTCGTTGGCCTCGGAAGCGACGAAGTTGAATCCGTATCCACGCTGGTCACCGCTGGTCGGGGACCAGGTGTTGGGATCAGGGTCGGTGTCGGTCATGTAATCGAGGACATATTGGCGTGAGCCCTCGAAATCGGGAGAGGCCAGAGTCCGGGTCCAGGATCCGCTGCGACGGGAGTCAACGTAGGGAGTGCGGTAGAAATTGCCCTTATGGTTTGTTTGGGGGGAGCCCGATGACCTGGTCCGGGGATGCCAGTTCCACATGTTGCGGTCGGCATCGGCCCAGGTCAGGGCTTGTCCCTCGGGATTGACGAACTGAGACAACTCGTCGGCTAGCTGCCCGATCTGTCCGCCGTCAGGAGAGGCATCGGAGAGAAAAAGGTCCATGATTTCGCGGCAGCGGTTCCGGAATTCGGTGCGGATGGCGGGGTGGTTGAGGCAGGTTTTCTGGGTGATGGTGCCGGACCAATGGCTTTTGGCAATGTGCATCATGTCGAGATCCCATGGAACGGGGACCCATTTGTCCGGGCTGCCGTCCGCGAATCCGCGGTGGTAGAAGTAATGGTTCCAGCCTTCGCGGATGTCGACGTTGCCAAGAGCTCGATTGAGGGCTCGAAAGGTGTAGTAGGAATCGAGGTCAAGGTTGTCACGCCACCAAGATTCAGAGTTGAGACTGCCCGACTGGTTGTTGAAGGTGCTCCAGTCCGATGAATTGATCGGCTGGTTTGGGGCCTGGTGTTTTTTGTCGCCGACGCCGCTGCTTTCGATCTTGTAAATGTTGCCGGGGGGGAGGTCTCGCTCATCAAGGAAGGATCCATCGGGTTGCTCCACGGCGAGGTAAAGCCCCCAGAAGTCCCCGCGGTATTGATCGGACGAAGAGGATTCGAGGGCTTCATCGATGATGCGGAAGTGGAGGTAATGGGTGTGGGAGGAAGCCATGCCTCCGATCTGGAAGGAGCGGTAGGAGAGGGCTTCGTCGAGACCGGTCCGTCCTCGGTTCACGGCAGCCCACGGGCTGGCGTTGGCGTTCATGGGGAGTTCGTCCCATGGCTCGGCGTATTTCTTTCCAAAATTGTCGCGGGCTTCTAACTCGCGAGCCGGGTTGAAGAAGAAACGCCATTTGTTCTTTCCGCTTTGGTAAGTGGAGAACTCGCCGCGGACCTTGAACTGAATATGGTCGTAGACCACGCCGTCGTAGACCAAGGTGGCGTTGTAGCGGGTGTTGGTGAATGCGGTGTTGTACTGGCTGTTGGTGACATCGCTGGAATTGGCGATGAGGTGATAGGTTGGGAGGTCGTCGAGCAGGGTCGAGGGGAAGCTCTGGGGCGCATCGGTGCCGGGCTGGTTGGCGCCGCTCCAATCCGGGATTCCGTTGTAAACGAAATAGGCAAAGTTCGGTTGATTGTCGTCGTCAAAGGGAACGGTGACGGCGGTGCCCTCGGTGTCGGCCACCGTGATGCGGTAGCGGACGAGGTGCCGATGATCCTGGGCCGGGAGGGTCACGGTGAAGAGATCGTCCCCTTCGGGATCGGTCATGGTGACGTCGGTCCAGCTGCTCTCATAGGCGGCATCACTGATCCGAATGTAGGCACCCGGGGCGACGACCTGGTAGGAGAGGGTGACCGAATCAACTCCTTCGGGATCGGTGACCTTGGCCTTGATGGTGACGGGGTCTTGGGAGGTCGGTTCGTTGGGGGTGTGGCTGACTTGGCGAATGTTCGGCGGAGCGGCGGCCACGGTGGTGCCATTGGCCTTCCCCGGGCTTGGGGGAGCTGGTTCACTGAAGGGTTCCGGGCTTTCGAGGACGGCATCGATGAGGAAGTCGCTGTTTCCGAGGGAGCGGTTGAAGAGTTGGACCGCAAGCACGTTCTCGCCTTCCTGAAAGAGGGTGGCGGTGCCGGGGATGAGAAACTCCTCGTAGCCGTCCTCTTCGTGATTGCCGATGGCAGAGTCCCCACCCGTCGTGTTGCCGAGGTAGTCAATCACCCCCGGAGCGACCGAGGGGGTGCGGAAGATTTCCGTGCCATTCAGCCACACGATGGCGCCATCGTCGTAGAGCAGGCGGAGAATGGCCGAGGAGGGAGCGGGGCCATCGACAGTGAAGGTTTTGCGCAGGAAAACGGTGGAATAGTTGTTGCGGGCGTCGCCGAGGTTGGTGGTGGCCAGGGCGGGTTCTCCGAGGCCGAAAGGGGCGATGCCGGTGAGCCAGGTGTCGTCCTCAGTGAACTCCGCCTTGGTCCAGTCATGGATTGGGGAAGAGGCTTCCGAGAGTCCTTTGCGATATCGCCAAGTCGACTCGGCGTTGATGTAGAGTTGTTTGGAACCAGTGTAGCCAATACCGGAGCTCCGCCATGAACTGCCGAGGTCGTTGTCGAGCAACGGGTTGATCAGTTCCATCGAGCTGCCTTCGCCCTTTGCGCGGGTCGGCCAGGGGAAGCCGATTCCGTAGTCGACCTCGTCTTGGAGGAGACCGACGGCGTCCCGTAGCTCGATGAGTTCTCCCCGGCTGTTGAGGCCGCCATCGTAGGGACCCAGAGCGGGCACGCCGAATTCGGCGAGGATTGTGGCCGGATTTTCGGCGATGACAAGATACCCTCCGGCGGGAATGGTGGTGCCGGCTGGAATGGTAAAGCGGATTCCGCCGTCGAGTGACCAGTTGCCAACATCGATCGTTGACGAGTCCGGATTATGGATTTCGATGAACTCGTTGAGAACGGTGTTGTCGTCATTGTTGTAGTGAATTTCGTTGATGACCGGGGTCGCCAAGGTCAGCGACATGGAGAAGAGAATCCCGGACAGAGTGATTCTTGCGTGCATGCGAAAGCTTAGCTTCCTGCGAGAGGTGGCACAACCTCTCTCTTTGGGATCGTGCAAGGAGGTGTGAAACGGCTCAACGGCGATTCGAGCAATCATCGCCATGAGAAATGAGCACTTTGAGCTCCGCGAAGAGGATCGGGGGGCAGGGTGACAGGGGAGAAAGAGATTCCGAAACCTCCCTCTTGAAATGCCCGGGAGAGCTCTTCCCCCACAAAAGCCGCACGCACCGATGGCGAGTCGAGACGCTAAAGCAAGGGCAAGCTGGCAGCAGCGATGGCCTGGCCGTGACGCTTCATTTTTTCATCGGGCGTGCTCAGCGAGATTTGCTCGGCAAGTTTGGGAAATTCGTCACGCAGGACCTGCTTGGCTTGGGCAATGATAATCTCGCCCCCTTTGCCGGTGAGGACGCGTCCGAGGAGAAGAAGATGTCGGATCTCGTAGAAGCGGGCGAATTGTGGAATGGTGTATCCGAGATAAGAGCCGATGGTGCGGTAGATGGCAGCAGCGCGTTCGTCCCCGGCCTCCATGGCCTTTTGCACCTCAACCAACTTTTCCGGGTTTTCAAGGGTTGGGTCGATTTCGAGTCCCGCCGGTTCGATGAGGCGGGCGACGGCTTGCTGGCTGAAGTAGTTGACCGCGCAGCCAATGTCGCCCGACCATTCGTCGCTCGGACCTTCCTCATTGAAATCGACGGGGACGAAAGCAAGTTCCGAAAGGCGGGAAGTGATATGGCAGTGTTCATCGGCGTATCCGGCGGCCGCGCTGGTCCCCATGGCGAGCCCGAGGACGCAGCCGTCCTTGAGCGACATGGCACCGGCGAGCGCCGTGACATCCCCGTCGTTCACCACCCGGATGGGAACATTCCATTCCTTGGCGACCTCAAAAAAGATGTTTTCAACCTGGTCGGCGAAGAGTTCATCGGGCACCCCGCGGAAAAGGGAGGCGGCCCGCACCTTGCTGTCGACATAGACTCCAGCGGCTGAGCCTCCGATGGCATCGACCGAGGGAAGGTGGGCAGCAGCCATGCGGATGCTGTCAATGATGCCTTCGCGATGGTAGGATGGATCACTTTGGAAGTAGGGGTCCCAAGTGACTTCATCGGAAAAGACAACCTCGCCGTCGATCACGGCGGCACATTTGCGGTCAGATCCACCGAGGTCAAAGCCGATGCGATTGCCCTCGAGGCCAATTTTCGAGGTGGACTCGGGTTCGGGTTTGGGGGTGGGAAGCTGGCCCGTGGGAACCGATGAAATGGCGAGAGTTTCGCCGTAGAAACGACGGGAGTATTCGACATCGAATTCCCGTGCCCCGCCCTCGCGATAATGGTCTTGCAATTCGCGGGCGAGTTCGGGGGCATCTTCGAGCACAATCTCGGTCCCGCCAAAACTCCATAGGAGGAACTTGATGGTGCGCTCGACAAAGCGAAAGCTCAGGGTTGCCGCCGCAGGGTCGCGGGAGGCGAGGATAGTCTCGCGGTGAGCAAGGCCGGTGCCGTCGGGCCGCAGCATCACCAGCCTGAGCTCGCGTCCGCCCTGTTCTTCACACAGCCGACGGAAGCGGTCGGTCCAAACCGCAGCTGGTTGGAAGTTCGCGTCGAGCTCGGGTGGATGTTTCAGCGCAGGGAGCAAAAGATGCGAAGTCGGCATAATGAGATGAGGACGGCGGGTCGCAGTTTCAACAGGGTGGCCTTTCTGACAATGGAATTTTATGAAAAACTCGCATTTCCCCAAAAAACGACAAAAGCGATTTTAAGGAGGTGCGCCACCACGCTTGACTTTGAGTTGAGGCAGGATGGTTTTGAAGGTGCTTGGCCTTACTTCTTGCCCTGGGCGAAGAGGGCGGCGCGGCATTTTTCGAGCAGGGCCTTGGTGGCCTTGATCCCGTCGTCCTCCGAGAGCTTTCCGCCTTCGTATTCCACTCCGATGTGGCCGTGGTAGCCGTGTTTGAGCACGATGCCGAGGGCCTTCATGAAATCAGTATGGGTTTCTTCTCCCGCCTCGTTAAAGTCGTGGGATTTAGCTGAGACCCCCTTGGCGAAAGGCATGAGGTCTTCGAGTCCTTGATAGCGGTCGTATCCGTGGAAGTTTCCAAAATCAGGAAGAGAGCCGCAGTTGTCGAGGCCGACTTCCTTGAGGACCCGGGCCATCCAAGTCCCATTCGAGGAGAGGCCGCCATGGTTTTCCACGATGACATTCATGTTGTATTCGGCGGCAAATTTGGAGAGGGCGGTGAGGCCCTTGACGCAGTTGGTGGCCTTTTCGTCATCGTTTTCCCCCTGGCCCTGCGAGTTGACCCGGATCGAATGGCAGCCGAGGAATTTGGCGGCTTCCACCCAGCGCTTGTGGTTGTCGACTGTCTTCTGGCGTCCGGCTTCCGTCCCGGCCCCGAGGGCCCCTTCGCCATCGATCATGATGAGGACATTGGACATTCCGAGGTCGGAGACTCGTTTTTTGAGTTCTCCGAGGTAGGCCATGTCCTTGGCCTTATCCTTGAAAAACTGATTGACGTATTCGAGGGCATCGATGCCGTAGGTCTTTTTGGTGTAGGCTGGCCAGTCGAGATTGGTCATTTTGCCGCCGCGGAGGGCGCGGTGGTTGGACCATTGCGCAAGTGAGATCTCGAAGAGGTCTTCAGCCTTGGCGGGCTTCCCGCCATGATGGTTGGCGAAAGCGGTGGTAGCGAGACTGGCGAAGGTGGCGGAGAGGAAGTGTCGACGTTGCATTGCGGAGAGTTTCGTGGTGGACGCGAAAGAAGGAAAGATGAAAATTGCCTCCAGCATGAGTATTACAACGAAGCGAGGCGACGGGGGAGTGACTGATTTGTTGTTTGGAGGAAAGGCTGCCAAAGGCGATCCGCAGGTCGAGGCGCTTGGAGCGGTCGATGAATTGAATGCTGCCCTCGGGATGGCCCGGGTGGCGATGGATGGCGAGGCTGCGGAAGCGGTGGACCGGATCCAGAAGTGGCTCGTGACCCTGATGGGTGAGCTGGCGATGCCGACCGGAAAGGACGAGGAATACGAACGGGCGGGCTTTGGTCGGATCGGGGAGGAGGAAATCCGGTGGATCGAGGAGTGGAGTGCCGGAATCGAGGGAGAGCAAAAATTCAAGGGCTGGCTGCGTCCCGGACAGGACGGCGACGAACTGTCGGCCCGTCTTCATCTCGCCCGTACGGTGGCGCGCCGAGCTGAGAGACGGACCTGGGAGGTGTCCGACGAAGTGGCCCGTCCCGGAATTCGGATTTTTCTCAACCGGCTCTCGGATGCCCTCTGGTTGATGGCACAAGGGTGAGTGGGACCCAATCGATCGAATCAGAACGGGCGGTTTTCTCCCGCGTTAAC
>JALQTQ010000440.1 GCA_023263995.1 Akkermansiaceae bacterium
GAAAAGCACCACTCACAAACCCAGGTCAAAGGCACGGGTCTCGGGCTCTCCATCGTTCTGCGGGCCGTCGAAGCCCACCGGGGCACCATCAGCGCCACCTCCACGCCTGGCGTCAAGACGACCTTCACGATCAAAGTTCCGCCCCTCGAGGTCATCTGACTCCAAAATCATTCTCCTCTCTCGGCCCTTGCCTGTCAGCCCGTCATTCGCGAATCTTTCGATCTCGTGTCCCCCCCTCCCGGCAAATCCCCAAAGCAACCGCTGATTTCGACCGCCCTCGTGGTGGCAGGCTCCTTCGCCATCTTCTTCCCGGCTTGGCTCCCCGAAAACCCGGCCCTGCCGACCGAAGAAGGGATCGTGGAGGCCCTCCAATTCATTCTCCTCCTCGCCACCTCGGCCTTTTGGTTCGGAGCGGCTCGACCGGCCGGAAAGGTCGGCCCCTTTTATCAAATCATGGGTGCCATCTCGCTGGGCTCCGCCCTCGGGGAAGCCGATGCCCTGATCGAACGGACCATCATCATCGAAGTCGAATGGTTCTACCTCCCGCTCGGGCTATTCGCTCTCGTGAAATTCCAGAAACACCGCCGACAGTTCAGAGAGTTTCTCAATGAATTCGTCTCCCGCCCTGCCGCCGGTTTCTTTGCCTCGGCCTTCATGCTCACCTTCGTCCTCGCCCGCTTCCTTGGCACCCCAGTCCTCTGGAAGGCATCGCTGGGTGAGAATTACCACCCGGATATCCCGCAAACGGTGGAAGCCTACCTCGAACTCCTGGCTTGTTATCTCCTCCTGATTGGCACGATCGGCCTCGCCCTGGCTCAGCGCTCCCACGATCCCACCGCCTTCGATTGAAAAGCCCAAATCCATCGCGCCCAGCCGGCATTCCAAAAACCAAAGATTCAAACGCTTTCGAGTTCGGTGATGTGTGTCCGACCACCAGTTGCCACTCCGACAGAGCAAAGACCATCTAGGGGAATTCCAAGACTAAATCGTCATGGTGGTGCCAGTCAGTGTCTCCAGCCTGCTCTCCCTGAGTTGATCCTGCGATCAGACTAACAAAATTGCACTTGGCAAGGTAAACCTGAGGTTCTAAGCCCATCGAACAGATAAGGGTGAGTGAACGGTGTCTCATGGCAGAACCCGGAGCCGGCTGGGTCCAATTCATGCCCTGAACCATTTCCCCTGCTATGCTTCTCATTCTCAGCGACGGCAAAAAAGGCCATGAAAATCAGTCGCTTGGGCTTGCCGAAGCCCTCGCGAAGCGATCGAGTCTCAGATACGAGGTTCAGCTGGTCTCCGAAAAGGATTCTCTGCGGACCAAGCCATCCGCCCTCATTTCCGCCGGGCACGCAACCCAGCTTCCGCTGCTTCGCCTCGCGCGCAAACACAAGGTCCCATCCATCCTGATCATGAAGCCCTCCCTGATTCCGACGGCCTTTTTCTCCCGCTGCCTGATTCCGGAACACGATCTCGGAAAACGTGTCCCTCCGAAGGTCATCGCGACCCTGGGCAACCTCAACCGAATTCCAGAAGAGCTCCCTGAAAAAAAAGAGCTTGGCCTCATCATGCTGGGCGGTCCGTGCAAACACTTTGAATGGGAGACCACTCGCGTGGTGGAAGCGATCTGTGCCTTGGTCCGCTGCCGCCCCGACTTGGTCTGGACTCTCGGTGATTCCCGGCGCACTCCCCCGGAAGTCTTATCCCGTCTTCGCGAGTGCAACCTCCCGCTCGCAATCATGCCCCATCAGGAATCCGGGCCGGATTGGTTACGCGACTCCCTTCTGGTTTCACGAGAGGCCTGGGTC
>JALQTQ010000441.1 GCA_023263995.1 Akkermansiaceae bacterium
CGGACAATCCGCGAGAAGAAGCCATCGAGGGTGGTGAATTGCAATTTCGACAGCGAACGAATGACCTTCTCGAGCACGTCGGGCAGATCAATCTCTGCCCGAATGTCCCGGCAAACCGCCTTGGCCTTCTCTTGGTCAAGACTCCCTTCGGCCAATTTGGTGAGCACGGAATCAGCAAACTCCCCCGCCGCCTTGCGGGTGAAGGTTAACGCCACCATCCGCTCCGGCTGCACCCCGTTCCGTCCGATCAATCCGATGACCCGGTTGCCCAACTGATAAGTCTTACCCGAGCCTGCCGAGGCCAGAATGAGGAGATTTTTGGCGAGGATATCGTTCATGCCGCCCCTCCCTTCCAGTCGAAGGCCTTCTCCAACTCGCGACCGTAAATGAGATCTTCGAATTCCTCGTATGTGACCTTCTCAGCAGGGGGCCAGAAGACCTCGCCCCGCACCTGCGCAACGACCCATTCCGCACAGCGACGGGCCGAGTCCTTGTCGTCGTTGCCGAAGTCATCCCAAGGCATGACCCTGACATTACCCGGATCATGCCCGAGGGCAAAATAGCCGACTTCATCGACCGCCCCACCAACCTCGCGGTAGGCCTCGGCGTAAAATGGAACCTGCAGGTTGGTCCAGAGCGTTCCGTCCGGCGCCACCACTTCGTCCACGCGCAAATGTCGCGGAATCTCGGGGAATTTGCGACGATGCTCCCCAACCACCCCTTTCGCTTCCTTGCTCGTCTTGTAATCCAGAACTCGGATGCGCCCGTCCTCGTGCCGCTCGATGCGATCGATTTGCCCAGTGACGGTCATTCCATCAATCTCGAGCTCAAACTTTTTCTCGACTTCGATGATGTGCCAGCCCGACGACCGAATCGCGGCTTGTTCCTGCGCGAACCATCCCAGCCGCAGGCGCATTGACTCCTTTTGCAAGGAAACGGCCAGAGGCAAATCGTCACCAAACTGGCTGGCCACCCTCATTTCGAGTTCGTCACACAACCATTTTGCGATTTCACCCGCTTCGGCAGAGTCGCGCGCTTTCTCATCACGCCCCCAAGCCTCGAGCACGCCATGAAGAACGTTCCCGAAATCGCGGTGATTCCACTCCACCCTTCCGGGCTCCGGTCGGTTCATACGGAGGACCCGCTGCAGATAATACCGAAACGGACAGGCCAGGTATTTGGCAAAGGCCGTGACCGACATTCGAGGCTCTGCGGTCACCACGCGAGGCCGCCATTTCCAGTGGTTCTCCAACTGCCAGGCCACGCCGGAATCAGCTGGCTCCACCTCCTTGAAGAGTATCGCCACCCGTTCAGCCAAGGTCCCGCCATGAGCCGTGAGGAGCAAGCGAGAAGGCATCAGGACATCGCCGCCGCCGGACGTTTTACCCAGGATCAAATCGACCCGCCCGCGTTCCTTCCGCATCTCGAGAACCACGTGGAGGAGATAAGCATCGCGGGCGGCCCGACTTTCCTCGCGGGGCAGACCGAGAGCCGCACGGGCGCCCTCCGGAAGCCATGGATCGGTCGAGCCCCGTCCGGGCACGCGTCCTTCGTTGATCCCACAAATGACCAGATGTTCCGCCGGATCATGCAACACCTCCAGCCAACCTGCGACGTCGAGGATCCGCCCTTCCCGAGCCTCCTCCGGCACCGGTCCGAGATCATCACGCAACAGATCAATCCAGAAACCCGGCGAACGCGTGACCGCTTCGGCCGCCACCGCCGTTTCTAACTGGGCGGCTTTCTCCTGCCACTTCGCCACGATCAGATCGTGCATCTTCACGCAGGTGATCTT
>JALQTQ010000442.1 GCA_023263995.1 Akkermansiaceae bacterium
GGACACCTCCGGGAGGGCTGCCACAGCCGACAATAAACTGGGGCGTTTGATTCGTTGAGCCACCGTGTTCACGGCATCGTCGGACCGGAGATCGAGGTCCTCTTCCTTATCCGTAGAGATCACCGTTGAGGTACCCTGTTTCACCAAAATGGTGGAGGTTGCCTCGTAGATTTTGGGAGCCTTGGAGAGGTAGTAAAAGGCGCTCAAGATTCCCAAAATCAGGGACAAAGCCACCCAATGCCAACGAACGAGGAGGTCGTAGACGAGCTGGCGGACCCGCTCGCGAGCCACTTCTGAAGCAGACTCCAATTCACGATCATCCTCAAAGGGATCGAGATCGGGTTCACGCTGGGACTTTCTATTTCGGCGTATCATCGGGCACAGAGGTCTCTCACATCAAGAGAATCAAGCAGAAGGAAGCAATTGGCTCCCAGGCGCTAGTTTTCATTCACTTTCGAAGTTCTTTTGTTTGGTTCGCTTGGTCCCGCCGTTTCCTAAAAGATGGATTCGGCGATCTCAACGACATCATTGGGGTAGAGCCAGATGGTCTGGCCAGCCGCCCGGATTCTCCTGACATCGAGTTCAGTTACCTTCCCCTCGCGTGTCACCTTGACTCGTCTCTCACTTGCTGAATCGGTGAAGCCGCCGGCCATCCCGATCGCGGCCAGAAGGTCCAGTTTACCGCTGATCGGAAATGCGATCGCCCCCGGGCGCTTCACCTCGCCCACCACAGTGACGAACGTATTTGCAAAGCGACTTTTGGCCACGACGACCCGATCACCCCCCTTGAGGAGGCGTCGCCCTGCCGCACCGGTCCGGATCGCCTCGATGGTGTAAAAATCCGTCTTCCCATCGGGGGTGATCACCTTGATCCGTGAAGTGTCGGCCATCTCTCCGATTCCTCCGGCAGTTGCCAGAGCTGACGACAAATCCAAAGTTCCGGTATTGGGGATCGGGACATCACCTGGCACCTTGACCTCGCCAATGACTGCGACCTTGCTCCGGGCGTAAGGGCTTTCGGCAACAATGATCTGATCACCGGCATGCAACTGCAGGCGACCCGCGACGCCTTGGATGGCACTGTAAGTCATCAACTGATGCTCTCCGGAAGCCGAGATGACTTGGATATTCTTGGGATCCGCCATCTCGGTGATCCCGCCAGCAGACGCCAAGGCACCTCCAACATCCAGATAATCGTCTTGAGGGATGGGGATCGGTCCGGGGTTTGCCACTTGCCCGATCACCGAGACAAATTCGGTCGCATACTCGGAAACGGTGAGGGTCAACTCGGGATTACGCAGATAGTCCTGTGCGTATCTTTCGTGGATCAACTCAGCGGCTTTGTTGACGCTCAGGCCACCAATCTTCACCGGCCCGATCAGACGGAAAGAAGCCTGGCCTGTTTTCAAGATTTTGACCTCACAATCGAGGTCGGACTCTTCGTAGACTGAGAGCTTTACCACATCATTTGGCCGCAGAATGTAGCTCTCACGAAGATCCTCGCCGCCTTGGGAACCATCTTGGGCCGCCAAGGGAATGGGCAAGTATCCAAAAATCAAAAAAACCGGAAATATCACTCTTTTTTGCCATCGTTTCATAGCTGGGGGGACTGACAAGATGGTAGCGCCACCAGTCACGATGAGAAGAACAATTTACTTAAATTAAATAAAATCCTGCTCACCTGATGAAAAGGAACACCCAAGTCGAGGTCTAGAGCTCCCATTCGATTCCGACGCCGAATTGCCACCCATCCCAGGAAAGGTCCGAAACCTCGGAGTCGAGTTGACGATAAGCC
>JALQTQ010000443.1 GCA_023263995.1 Akkermansiaceae bacterium
GGCCGGGCAGGGCAACCACGAAAGAGCCACGATCAAGATCACGAGAAGAGAGTGGGGAATTTGCATCCTGAAACAATGGTCTGTGACGCCGGGATGGCGAAGTGCGCCGAACTGGTCGGCCCGGAAGTCCAGCAACGGGAAGGGGTGGTAGGAAAACAAAACCACTTTTTGGGCCTGTCTGAGTGGTGCGTCGGGGGGTTTCTTGGCGCGGATTAAACATCATCTTAGTTAGCTTATGAAAAAGTCTCTTCTTCTTGTCACCCTAGCTGCTGGAACGCTGGTGGCTCCCGCCGCCGTGATTGTCAACACGCTCCCGGCGAACAATCAGGCCAACCTGAACCCCGACGCCGGACAAACCTTCACTACGAGTGTTTTGGGAGCCGAGAATGCTCTTGCCACCGTTGAGATTGAAGGGCCGCAGGCAACGAACGGATTGGACCCCCTCGGGCCCTTCACCCTTGAGCTTTACACTGATGCCGATGGCAATCACGCCACTTGGGGAACCGGGACCCTTTTGGGTGCTTCCGACTCTCAGTCGATGGTTGCCGGTGGCCAGACCATCACCACCTTTACCTTTGCCTCACTTCCGGTTTTGAGTGACAATACCCCCTACGCCTTTGTTTTCACCGATGGTTCAGGCAATCGGGTCGCCGCTCGCATGGGATTGACCAATGCCACGGCCATTACCGATGGCACCCTCTTTGGAGGTGGAACCCAGCAATTTGGGAATGCATTCGATATGGCCATGCGCATTACCACCGTGAATCCGATTCCCGAGCCTTCTTCGGCGTTGTTGGCAATGGTCTCCACCGCTCTCCTGATCCGCCGCCGCCGGTAGGTCTTCGAAAACAAGTCACCAAGAAAGCCGCGCCTCGAGAGGGGCGTGGTTTTTTTTGGCTCTCTTCGGTGTTTTTTGAGTCATCCCGTCGTCTCGGCCAACTGATCACCTCCTCTCCGACGGGGCCCTTTACCAAAGTACTTGGTATGCGGTTCCAAATCATGACGGAATCGAACGTTTCATGGGCGGAAAATAAGCCGCGCGTGCGGGTGGTTGCAGAGAGAGGCCAAAGCGTTCCTTGCCAGATTTAAGGCGATGGGTTGAACTCTTCCCAACACGTTATGAAATTCGGAATCATCGGGGCCGGCATGATCGGCCACTTTCACGCCAAAGCCATCACGGCCATGGCCGGGGGCACTTTGCACTCGGTTTTTGACCTTCGCCAAGAAGCCGCCGACAGGCTCGCCACGGATTACGGAGCGACTGCTTATTCCGACATCGCAGCATTCCTCGCCGATGAGGAACTTGAGATCGTGACCGTGGGAACTCCGAGCGGAGCCCATCTCGATCCAACCCTTGCCGCTCTCCAAGCCGGGAAGCACGCCATCGTGGAGAAGCCTCTCGAAATCACGACCGAGCGCATCGATCAACTGATGGAAGCTGCCGCCACGAATGGTAAGACTCTGGCGGCCGTTCTCAACCGACGTTTTCATCCGGGCATGAATGCCTTCAAGAAAGCGGCCGACGAAGGCCGCTTCGGCACCCTCGCTTCGGCCTCCGCCTACATCAAATGGTATCGTGACCAAGCCTACTACGATTCCGCCGGATGGCGGGGCACCTGGGCCCTCGATGGCGGTGGGGCTCTCATGAACCAATCGATCCACACCGTCGATGCCCTCATTTACCTCGCCGGGCCAGTCAAAAGTGTCCAGGCCAACACCGCCCTCCTCGCGCACGAACGCATCGAGGTCGAGGACCATTGTGTCGCTCTTATCGAGTTTGAAAATGGG
>JALQTQ010000444.1 GCA_023263995.1 Akkermansiaceae bacterium
TGGAGTTCACCGCAGGAGGCTGGGAATTTCGCTCAGCGAAGTCGCAGTCTGGGGGCTATCGTGGGCCACCTTGGGGCGGTTGACATACCGGAGGAAGCCGATGAAGTGATCGACAAGGGGAAGAGTTTCAAGGTCGCTCACACCATCGCCGACCATGGCGATGACCGTGGGTGAGAGGCTCTTTTTGAGGGCCGCGATGATTTCGGGTTTCCCCCCGCTGCGGGTGGTGGGGAAATCACGGTCGAAGCCGGCGTAGCGGCCGTCTCCATGGAAATGGAGTGGAACGGCCTCGATGCGGTCGATGCCCAGTGCGTGGGCCAGAGGCTCGATGCATGGAGTGAAGCCACCCGAGATGATGAGGCAGTTCCAGCCTTCGCATTTTAGGATTTTGATGGTCTCGCGGGCAGTCGGCTCAATGGTCTCGAGGTAGAGTTGTCCCACTTTGGCGCATTGGTCGCGGGTGGGCTGGATCAGGTCGAGGCGGCGCGCGAAGACATCCTCGACTGTCACTTCGCCATTCATGGCCTGATTGGTGAGGTCCTCGACTTGTTGAAAAACGTCGGGGCCCGCCAAGCGGGCGAGTTCATCGACTCCCTCGATGGAAGAAAGGGTGGAGTCACAATCGAAAGCGATGATTTTGGTCATGGTGGTCAGGAAATATGGACCGGGGTCTCGAGGGGAGCGAGCTCGAAGAGTTGGAGCATGTCCCGGTTGCGGAGGCGGATGCAGCCATCGGAGGCCGGGGTGCCGATGGCGGCCTCGTCGTTTGTGCCGTGGAAATAGATGTAGCGGTGGAAAGTGTTACCATTTTCGGGATCCAGTCCGTGCAGCCAGAGGATGCGGGTAAGGATGGCATCATCGCATTCCTCACCCTGCCAGACCGAGAGGGGGCGTCGGCCTTTGAAAAGGGTGCGGATGGGCGCGCCCTCTCCGATGCGTTCGCGGATCATGAAATTCCCGGTGGGGGTGCGGTAGGATCCTTCCTCGAATCCGGGACCGTTGGTGGCGGTCGACACCGGGGCTTGGAAGAGGACGAGGTCGCCTTCGGTCACCCGAAGCGACTGGGTGGCGAGGGAGACTTCGATGAGAATTCCTGATTCCGGGGCCGTCATGGATTCCTTCTGCTCACGCCAGCTGCGGTTCCGCTGGTCGGGAGTCGTCGGCTTCCGGGGCTTCCAGTTCGCGGTTGGGTGCCTGGGGTTTCATGCCCAGTCGGTCGATGAGAGCGAGGTCTTTTTCGATGGCGGGGTTCTTGGCGGTGAGGAGTTTGTCACCGTAGAAAATCGAGTTGGCGCCGGCGAAAAAGCAGAGGGTTTGGGCTTCCTCCGAGAGTTGAGTGCGTCCTGCGGAGAGGCGGACCTTGGCCTTGGGGACGGCGAGGCGGGCCAGGGCAATGATACGAACTAATTCGAAGACGTCGACTCCCTGTTGTTCCGCGAGCGGGGTGCCGGGCATGGGCATGAGGGAGTTGATGGGGACCGATTCGGGCTGGGGGTTGAAGGAGGAAATGACCTCGAGCATCTTGAGGCGGTCCTCGGTGGTTTCGCCGAGTCCGAGGATCCCGCCGCAGCAGATCGACATACCGGCATCTTGAGCGTGGCGGATGGTGTTGAGGCGATCTTGGAAGGTGTGGGTGGAGACGATGTTGGGGTAGTGCTCCGGGGAGGTATCAATGTTGTGATTGTAAGCGGTGACCCCGGCTTCCTTCAGTTTTTGGGCTTCCGAGGGACCCAGTTCGCCGAGGGTCACGCAGACTTCCATGCCGAGGTCGGAGACATC
>JALQTQ010000445.1 GCA_023263995.1 Akkermansiaceae bacterium
GACGTCCGTGACTGGAACCTCGACCCCGGTGCCAGGGCAATGGCATCATCTCGCGGTGACCCGGCTTGATGATGAGATGACGATTTATTTCGACGGAGTCCTCGACGGGGTGGGGTTAGCTCTCTTTCCGATGGCTGACGGGGACGGGACTCTCCGCATTGGCAATCGGGCGGACTTCGTGACGGACTTCGCCGGATGTCTCGACGAGGTGGCGATTTTCAACGGGGCCCTCACTCCGGAGGAGGTGATGAAAGTGATGGCGGGAGATTTCAGCCGCCACGGCGTGGGAGGGGAAGCGCTTCGGTTGACGGTGCAGGTCAGGCCCTCGGGTCTACGTTTTGAATGGCCCACCCGTGAAGGGCGCTTGTATGACATTGTCAGTTCGGTTGATTTGAATCGTGCCCCTTCCACTTGGCCGGTCTATCAGGACGAAGGTCTGCCCCTCGGGGACATTGCCGGGACTGATGGGGTGGTCGTGCGGGACGGTGTCCCCTTGATCGGGGAGAAACGCTTTTTTGCGGTGATTGAGAAAAGCGAATGAGTGTGACGATGGCTTCCAGATTCATTCGTCCGGGATCAGTGCTTTTGTGGTCGGTCGCGATGGCGGCCGGGCAGATCATTCCGATTCCGCCGCAAAATGTCAGTTCCTCGAGTGAGATCGGGGGTGGTTTCAACCGTCAGGATGATTTCATCGTGGATGGCAGCGGGCTTTCCGGTGGGCAGCACACCGCGACGGTTCAGCCAAACATGTGGCTTTCGACCGGGACGGCATTTGGTGGGGTTGACCCGGATCCCTGGGTCTTGTTTGACCTTGGAGCGGTCTACACGGTGAGTGCGATTCACGTTTGGAACTACAACGAATCGCCTCCCACCCTGACGGGGCGCGGGGTCAACTCGGTCACCATCGAATATGGAGCTACACCCGCCCTTGGCGCGGTCGTGCCTGGTATCACCCATTTCGATGAGGCCAGCGGACTGAGCAACTACACCGGGCAACGCTTCGATTCCTTTTCCCCGTTCGTGGCGCGCTACATCAAATTCGACATCAATTCGAACCATGGCGGAGACAATCAATTCTACGGACTTTCCGAGGTGCAGTTCGAGGGCTTGCAACGGACCGTTGAGTTGTCGGGTTTCACCTTTCTGAATTCGGAAACTCAGGGAACGGCGGTGGCCGAGATCACCATGGTCCCGACCGAACCGGGAGATGCCGTTTTCTTTGCCTTGGTGGCTGGCGAAGGGGCGGACGACAACGGGAAATTCCAGGTCGACGGGAGAAGTCTCGAGCTGGGAGCCTTTGATTTTTCCACCACCAATGATCTCGAGGAATTTCAGGTCCGGGTTCGCGCCACTGGATCACCTTCGGGAACCAGGGCCGAGCGGGCCTTCGTGGTTACGGCCCGGGCTGATGCCGATGCCGACCTCTTACCTGATTGGTGGGAGGGGCAGTGGGCCGGGCCGGGGAACTCCGATCTTTTTTCGGGCCTGGGTAGAGCTGATGCCGATGGCGATGGGCTGACGGACCGGGAGGAATTCAACCTCAGTAGAGCGTATCCCGGTCTCAATCCGGGAGCGGCCGACAGCGATGGCGACGGGTTGGATGATGCCATCGAACTGACCGGAGCCGCACCACGTCCGCCGACTGATCCCACGAAGGCCGACAGCGATGGGGATTCCCTGCTGGATGGGGTGGAGACCGCGACCGGGGTCTTTGTCGATTCTCAGGACACGGGAACCGATCCGACAAATCCCGACAGCGATGGCGACACCCT
>JALQTQ010000446.1 GCA_023263995.1 Akkermansiaceae bacterium
GCTCCGCCATGGCCTGGCCGCAGACCCTTCTCATCGCCTTTGCACTGAGCTTTTCGAGCACAGTCTTCGCGGTGAAAACCCTGGACGATAGCGGCGACCTCGGATCTCTTCATGGCCGCACTGCCATCGGAATCCTCGTGATGCAGGACCTCTTCGCAGTGGCCTTTCTGACCTTTTCCACCGGGACCTATCCCAACGTCTGGGCCCTTGTTCTCCTTCCGCTCCTCTTTCTTGCCCGCCCCCTTTTCGGGTCCCTTCTTGACCGCTCGGGACACGGCGAATTGCTCCTGCTGTGCGGCTTTCTCCTCGCCCTTGTGGTCGGCGCTGAGGGCTTCCATCAAGTCGGGCTCAAGGGCGATCTCGGTGCCCTCTTCCTCGGGGTCATGATCGGGACCCACCCCAAGGCCAGCGAACTCCGCAAAACCCTCAACCCGATCACCGATCTCCTCCTCATCGGCTTCTTCCTGCAGGTCGGTCTTGCCGGGGCACTGACGCCCTCGGCATTTGCCTGGGCCCTTCTCGCTCTCGCGGTCCTTCCCCTGAAAAGCATTCTTTTCTTTTTTCTCCTCACCCGCTTCCACCTCCGCGCTCGCAACGCCTGGATGGCCTCCTTCTCGCTTTCCAATTACAGCGAATTCGGTCTCATCGTGGCCGCCCTCGGTTACCAACAGGGATGGATCGAGGCCGGCTGGCTCGTCACCCTCGCCCTCACCCTTTCGCTCAGCTTCCTCCTCTCGGCCCCGCTGAACCGACGGGCGCGCGAGATTTACGACCGCCACAGCGACTTCCTGAAACGTTTCGAACGCCCGGGCCCGCACCGCGGCGACATCCCCTTCATCCTCCCCAGCGAGCGCATCGGCATCTTCGGCATGGGCCGGATCGGCCTCGCAGCCTACCACAATCTCGAACAGCTCTTTCCCGGTCACCTCGTCGGTTTCGATCGTAGCCCCGAAAAAGTGGCCCTCCACCTCGAAGAAGAAAGAAACGTCCGCCTTGCCGATGCCTCTGATTCCGATTTTTGGGAGGAGATCTGTCCCAATGATCAACTCGACCTCGTCGTCCTCACCCTCTCGAATCACAATGCCATCGTGAACGCCGTCGAGGCCTTGAAACGACACGACTTCCAAGGTACCGTCATTGCCATCGGAACCCATCACTCCGAAATTCTCGAACTGCGGGCACTCGGCGTCGATGCAGCCTTCAACCTCTACGCCAGGGCCGGACTCAACTTCGCCAGCCACATTTTCGACGTATTCCAGCAACAGCGCCCGGATCTCGTCTCGGCCTGGCGGTCGCATCATGAGCCGCCCGACTACAGCCCCATCCCCCCAACTTCACCCAACCGCAGAAATGTGAAAATTGACAACACTCCGCAGAAATGATCGCCTCCGATCATCATGATTACCGTCACGACTGAAACGATTCCCGGCTACAACATCACGGCCCACCTCGGTGTCGTTTGTGGCAACACCGTGCGGGCCAAACACGTCGGCCGCGACATCATGGCAGCCCTCAAGACACTCGTCGGGGGCGAGGTCGGAGGTTACACCGAAATGCTGCAAGAATCCCGTAATCAGGCCACCGACCGCATGGTCGCTCAAGCCAAGGCGATGGGAGCCGACGCTGTCGTCAACATCCGCTTCGCCACTTCTCAGGTCGCTCAAGGAATGTCGGAAATACTCGCCTACGGCACCGCGGTCAAGTTGGCCTGAGCTCCCTCACCGCTCCTTCCTTGCTGCATTTTTGCGTCGCCCGAAGCCTG
>JALQTQ010000447.1 GCA_023263995.1 Akkermansiaceae bacterium
CTCGTTGCCCCTACGATTTTCCTGGACTGAAAACCCCACGACATACCGGCACGGGACCCCCATTCGCCTCAGTAAGAGCGCAGTCGCCCCGGCAACATATTCGCAGTGCCCCTCGCGCGTGGTATGCAAGAACTCACTGATCGGCGCATCTCGGTTCTCCATTTTGAACATCAAACTGTATCGGAAACCACTGCGAAAGGCTCGGTCAAGGCAAGCCGCGATCCCCTCGAATCGTTCGCGAGAAACCAGCGGCGGAGAGGGTTCAATCTGAATCCTCGTCTGCGAGGCCACCAATCCACGCCGTCTCCATGATCGACGACTCGACCGTCCCTCCTCTTCAAAGGCATTGTCTTCGGGAGGCACTTGGAAGCCGTTCTCTTCGAGAAACTGCCTTAAACCAAGTTCCTCGTTTCGACCGTAAACCAGATCATCCCAAGGTTGGATCAATTGCAATCGCTTCCCCGCCTTTGCTGGCATAAAGCGCCACATCCATCGCCCCCTGAGTTGCTCCCGACAACTGATAGGCCCCCATCGAGTTGACCGAGAGAATCTCGGCGGGGACCCCTTCGAAACGGGTCGTGCCACGCGGGTGCGGAATGAGCGTCTCCTTTGGAATCATCCCCACCAACCGTCCTTTGAGTTTGTCTTCTTTCGACGCTCCCGCTGTTTGACGATAGAAAAAAACGCCCTTTTTCTCTCGATCCAAAAGCTCGAAGTCGCCCCCAGCCTGACGTTCATCCGGGACCGTCTCGGCAAGGTCCGCCGACCTCATTCCCGCCCGCCAATAATCACGATAGGGCAAATTATACGAAGCCAGTTTCAAAAGCTCCGGAACTGCGCCCTCTTCGTGGTGATAGCGCCAGCGGATTTTGGGATCCAGCTGGAGCTTCAATAACTCTTTTCCGATTTGAGTCTGCGTCTCCAAACTCGATACCGCCTCGCGATCACCTGAGCCGAAGTTCTTGAGGTAGGTGAAGTAAGCAAAAGCCAGCCCCCACAACATCAGACCCGCCAGACCCATCGCGAAGAGATACGCCCCAAGCGATGCCAACGGGCGACGCCTTTTGCCCCCCACCTGAGCAAAGGCGAACCCGAGCAACACCACCACCCCGACGGCATAAAGAACCTCCTCCCGCCCCGGTGCCCCCAGTCGGCCCACGCCCATGCCCGCCGCGATGAGGAGCAGAACAAAGAAGGGATAGCCAAGGTGCAGCGTCTTGACTTCAACCGGGCGTCCAAGCCGCTTGTCCACCGCCAACTTCCGCCGCGCAATGAAGGAAAAGGTGATGGTGGGCACCCCACCCGCCACAGCATACTGCTGAGCCAGTGCCAGCGGCAGCATCATGAAAGGCAGCCAGGCCAAGAGATTAAGAAAATCAGCCGACGAGAGCTCGTTTGTTCGCAACAAACCCACCGTGGCGACCAGCAAGATCACCATCGAGAGTTGCCACAACCGCGCAAACCCCCGAATGCCAAAATCCCAGCGTATCGTCGTCCAGTGGCGACCTTCCACAAGAATCGCAGCCAAAAGGGCAGGCAAGGGCCGATCGTGCATCGCCCCCCAAAACAAAAAGGCCACGCCCAGCAGCAATCGCGGCGGTGCGGTCAGCGTGATCATTGCATCCTCCCTCCTCATCCCGTCAGCAAGTCTTCTTGAACTTGACCGCATCGCAACCAGCGGACTCCGTTCCGCATGACCTCAGCGGGTGCCTCCCCATCGCCCACCGCGTAGACCTTGACCTCAAGCCCAGCGGCACGCA
>JALQTQ010000448.1 GCA_023263995.1 Akkermansiaceae bacterium
ACCACGAGCCGCGCCCGGTCAATCCCGGCGTTGATTTCTGCGGCCTCGTCGTTGGCGGCTTTCCGCAGGCTGTCGAGGGTCCGCTTGCCTTTCATCGCAGCCTCAATCCGACCTTCGGCGTCCGGGTAGGCCATTTGGATCTCGGCAAGCGCGGCCCGCTTGATTTGAGCGCGGACCAATTTTTTCTGGCTGTCGATCTGCCGCTTGAGCTTCAGCCGGGACTCGGAGGAAAGCTTCTTCAACTCCCCGATTCCTGACACGAGGTGATAGACTTCATCCATTTGCCGGAGGATGTCCTGTTCGGCGGCGGTCAAGTCCTTCTCGAATTTGGCCAGCCCCTTCACATCATCCTCAGCCTGTCCGAACTCCTCGTCAGTCG
This sequence comes from Akkermansiaceae bacterium, assembly GCA_023263995.1. Taxonomy (GTDB): domain Bacteria; phylum Verrucomicrobiota; class Verrucomicrobiia; order Verrucomicrobiales; family Akkermansiaceae; genus SW10. The sequence goes on from JALQTQ010000448.1 coordinate 380, forward strand.
ACGGCGAGAAATTCAGGCTCTTGATCCGCTCTTCCGCCATGGCGCGGAAGTCGTCAAAGTTGCTCTTCGTGATCTTGCCGGAGACGGAGACCACGAGGTCCATTTGTTTTGTCGCACTCATTAAACCAGCTCCTCCCCGTTGATGGTTTCGATGTCCTCAAGGGCGAATCCGCCCTTCGGGGTCTGTGTGAACGTCACGCGCACCCGGTCGCCGTTGAAGAAGCTTTCGAGCTTCCCGGCCATGGTCTTGGAAAAGGTGTTGAGTTCCACCGTCGCGCCCTGGTCGGTCTGGACCTGACAAGTCCACCACGTTTTGCCGTTCGAGGTCTTCGGCGCTGAGACGTCGAGGAAGCTCACTTCCTGCTCGTAGCGGTCCTTCTTCTGTTTGCCCTCCGGCTTTACCTTCTCAAGCTTGGCTTCCTGCTTGGCCTCCGGTTGCGGTGCCTTGAACTCGGCGGTGGCGGAGACTTTCGCCCGCGCCTTGGTCGTCTGCGGGGTCACGTTCCGCAGGCTGCCCTCGTCGAACTCGTCGGGGGAATAGACCCCGAGGATGACTTCCGGCGCGTGACGTCGCGCCCACTGCCTCGCGCCACGATAGGCAAGCATCTGGTCGCGGTTCGCCAGATTGTCCCACGGGCTGCCCTTCCCGGTCGTCTTCCAGTCCCCGACCGTCCCCTCGATGGTGAGGGTGTCGCCGTCGATGGTGCCACTCACGGTCACCTTGCGCTTGTCGCCTTCGCCCTCGTAGTCGTATCGGAGACGGACCCCGAGGGATGCCGTCAAAGCGGCATGCACGAGCTTACCTTCCCACATAAGCTTTCCATGCACCACGCTTGCGGAGTCCATCACAGCGAAGGGTGAGAGCCCCCAGCGTTGCGCCTGCTCGACCACCCGAAAGCAGTTGGCCGTGGTTTCCTCCTTGGTTGCCCCTTTCAGGGTCTGCGGGATAAGCGAGCTTTCCGACAGCTTGCTTGCGATCAGGCCCATCTGCTCGAAGGCGCCTTGATCGAAGATCGAAAGCCCGGTTGTCGCGGGCTCGGTCAGTTGATTGTTTTCTTCCATAATTGAAATGCCGTTTGTCGGCACCCCGAAACCCCGTAGCTCCATGACGGCTTACAGGGTAGGGGGCGTTTAGTATCCTCTTGTCGCGAAGAGCGCTTAACCCAAATTGTGACCGCTTAGGCTCCGGTCAGTCCGCTGGTTCCATCCCTCCAGCTGGGCCGCGCTGTTGTCCCCTTTCGGGTGTTGTCTGCCTCGTCGCTTGGCAGTCTCCGGGTGATCAGTCCTTCGAACATCTTTTAAATCTGGTTAAGAACAGGTCGATTCAGCAGATCCCTGACGGGACTCCTGATCTTGGCTGTTCTGCTTCAAAATCG
>JALQTQ010000449.1 GCA_023263995.1 Akkermansiaceae bacterium
CCTCCCGTAGAGCAAAATCAGAAGAGCCCAAGGCGCGCCGGGCCACTTCCAAATCGGGAAGAGCCGCTGCAGGAAGAATTGCCAGCAGGAAGAGAAGGAAGCAACGGAACACCATCGGAGGATACGAGAAGAGGAATGACTTTCTTAGTTGCAAGACTCTGCTGGATGTTCGCAGGGAGACAAACTAGTTTTGCGTTGTGGAAGAAAAGAAAGTGGAAACGCTCAAGGAACGTCTCTGGCGAATCGTCTTCGAGGCCGAGACTCCCCTCGGAAAGGCTTTCGATGTTGTACTTCTCTGGGCCATCGTGATCAGCGTGATCGCGGTCTCGCTGGAAAGTGTCGACAGCATCCGCGAAAAACATGGTCAGGCCCTCAAGGTCGCGGAGTGGATCTTCACCATCCTCTTTACGGTGGAGTATCTTCTGCGGATTGTCCTCGTGCGACGTCCCTGGCGCTACATGACCAGTTTTTTCGGGATCGTGGATCTGCTTTCCTGCCTGCCCACTTACCTCGCTTTTATCCTGCCCGGGGCTCATTCCGCGATGGTGATCCGAGTCCTCCGCTTGCTCCGAATGTTTCGAGTGTTGAAAATGGTCGGCCACGTGCAGGGGGGGGAAACCATTCTGCGGGGGTTGATGCAGAGCCGGGCCAAAATCTTCGTCTTCTTCTTCGCGGTCTTTCTTTTCTCGGTGCTTGCCGGAACCTTGATGTACCTCGTCGAGTCCGGTGCTGAGGGCACTCATTTCACCAGCATTCCGATCAGCATCTACTACGCCATCGTTTCCATCACCACGGTGGGATACGGAGATATGGTGGCCATCACGACCATCGGAAAAATACTCACCGCATTCTATGTCCTGACCGGTTACGCCATCATCGCAGTGCCCACCGGCATCGTCACTTCCGAACTCCTCAAGAATCGTTTCGGCGACCCGAGCAGCGAGGCTTGTCCGGGGTGTGGAGCCAATGGGCACCTTCCCGATGCCAAATTCTGCCGCAAGTGCGGGCATAAATTGCATTAGGTCGTTGCGCGATGGCGTTCCCGGACCAAGACTCGGGTATGTGGAAATCAGCAGCTGAATTTACCGACATCCGCTACGAGAAAAGCGAGGACGGAGCCATCGCCAAGATCACCATCAACCGGCCCGAGGTCCGTAATGCCTTCCGACCCCTGACGGTGAAGGAGCTTCTCGAGGCCTTTGAAAAGGCCCACCAAGACGACGGAGTCGGAGTGATCATCTTGACCGGAGAGGGCGAGAAGGCCTTTTGCTCCGGAGGCGACCAAAAGGTGCGCGGCCATGCTGGATACGTTGGAGACGATGGCATTCCCCGCCTCAACGTGCTTGATCTGCAAAAGAAGATTCGAGGTCTCCCCAAGCCGGTGGTGGCCATGGTGGCCGGATATGCCATCGGAGGCGGCCACGTCTTGCATGTGGTGTGCGACCTGACGATCGCGGCCGACAATGCCCGCTTCGGTCAGACCGGCCCTAAGGTCGGTTCGTTCGACGGCGGTCTGGGATCGAGCTACCTCGCCCGTATCGTGGGTCAGAAGAAGGCGCGCGAAATCTGGTACCTCTGTCGCCAGTATGACGCCGCCCAAGCTCTGGAGATGGGATTGGTCAACACGGTCGTATCCCTGGCCCGATTGGAGGAGGAGACCGTGAAATGGTGCCGCGAGATGCTGGCCCATTCGCCACTCGCCTTGCGTTGTCTCAAGTCAGCGCTCAATGCCGATTGCGATGGCCAGATGG
>JALQTQ010000044.1:0-297 GCA_023263995.1 Akkermansiaceae bacterium
AGGAACATGTAGTTGTCAGCACCATGCCGCTTGAGGCTGGTGGGAGCTTCCCGGAAGGTGAGCGGGGCCTCCGGCATGATCTCGGAGGGGATGTTGTCCGCGTCCCGCGCGTTGTTGGCCGCTTCACCACCAAGGTTGGTCTGGAGGTAGTCGCGGAAGAGATAGCTGGCGGACGATGGTGGCTCTTCGGCCTGAAGCTGGTTTCCGGCGATTTGCTGGACGTCGAGTTGACGGGGAGCCCCGCCGATCGAGAAGATGAAGGTTTCCCCGGGGGGGATGGTCACAGCCGGCAGGGTG
>JALQTQ010000044.1:307-17382 GCA_023263995.1 Akkermansiaceae bacterium
CCCGAGCCAGTCGTCGAAGCTGTTGCTTCGACCACCGTAGTGGATTTCGCGGGAGAAGTTTGGGTTGTCGTTGAATTCAACCCTCTTTTTCCCGTTCAGGAAAAGCTGAAGGATCATGGGGCGGTCGAGACGCATCTCGACATTATAAGGGTTCCAAAGCCCAACCCTCGGGTAGAGACAAAGACGAAGCACATCGTTGGGTTGCTGCTGTCCGCCCCCGGGATTTTGGTTGGGGTCGCGCAGCGGGTAGGTGGCAAGGTTGTAGTAAATGCAGGCCTCGGTCACCACCGGGGTCATTTTGATCTGGGAAAGATTGCGCGGGTCGGCCGGGCGCAGGTTCTGGAGGTCAAAGATATTGCCTTGGCCGTTGCGGAAGGGCGCACCCACCCAGATCTTCTGGTTCCGGATCCCGGTATTGGCTTCTCCGAAGCGGAATTCGTTGGCCAAATTGGCCCAGTTCCAGAGGAGCTCAAAGGTCGGGGCCACATCGCGGTAGTCCGAGCCCTGGAAATCTTCGCCACGGAGAGCAGCGTAGCTTGCGTTGGGAGCCCCAATGAGGCGATCCTGCGGAGAAATGCCAATGTAGCAGGGCTGGCTTGAATCAATGTCCCGAATCGTTTGAGGCCCATCGCCCCCGCCGCCGTGCAGCCATGCCGAAAGATTTTTTTTCAATCCTCCGTCGCGCACGTTGCAAAGCACGCTGTAGGAGAGGCCGGTCAGTGCGTGATAGTTGAGGCGAACCCCGTTGCGGTTCTGATCATTGATCAAGGTGAGAGTCTTGGGAGAGAGAAGACGCTCATCGCGACTGAATTGATCGGAAGGCTGGATACCATCGACCACGAAGGGCTCGGTATCCTGCGGATGGAGCATCCGCTGCATTCCCGTCCCGTTCGTGTGATCAATGGCGGCTTGACGGAAGAGGTCGGGCCTCCCGATGTTAGCTTTTTGGTTATTGGGATAGGTCCAGTAGGCATACGCACCACTCTCGCGCACCTCGGTAGTGCCTTGCGCGGTGATTTGAGGGCGGGAAAGGTCGGTTTTGAAGACCCGCACAAAGTCACGGGGATTCACTGCCGACCCCCGGGAAACCATGTCAACCGTCTCCTCGGTCGCGGGAACCACCTGAGTCACTGCATCAAGGAAAGCCCGGCCTCTGGCCATCTTCTGCTGCCCACCCTCGTTGCCGCTCACGATGTAGTTGGTCACCGCGTTGCGCACGCGAAAGGCGGTCCCGTTGCGGGCATCGGCCAAGCCGCCGGCATCAAAATCTCGGGTGAACGGACTGCCGTTTTGGTTCTGCTCAAAAACGGAGGAAACAACTCCGGTCCAGTGGGGATTCTGGACCCCCTCGATGGAGCTGGAGTTGGGCTCACTGTCCATGATCGCTCCGGTCACCGCAATGCGACGGTCCGGACCGAGATCGCGCTGCAGCTCACCAATCGCCACCATCAAACCCAGTCGGGCATTGGCTCTCGCCTCTTCCTGTGCCCATTCGAGGCGACTGGTCCGAACCGTCATCGCCGAAAGCGAGAGGAAGGCCACCGCCACCATGGTCAAAAGAAGCAAAACCGAAATAGTTGCAATCAAGGCAAAACCACGCGCGGCGTATCGAGTCATGTGCGTCTTCATGATGTTTACGATGTAAACACATTGTGCAGTCATGACAAGCTGGAAATCAACAGCTCGCCCCAAAAAAAAGGCGAAGCTCGCCGGATCACACGAAAACAACTCATTGATAAAGAGTTATAAAGAAATTAAGGTGATTTGGGAATGATCCTACCAAGCCTCGTTTTTCTTAAGAAATCGAAAATATTTTCTCCGCGTTCACGGAGAGCGAGAGGTCGAAGGACCTTCTTTGAGTCGAGGATCAGGTCGCGCAACGGGAAATCGGTCGATGATGGAAACACCGGCGAGGTCAAATTCCGAGACCTTGCAGTTTGGATCGTGGTCAGATCGGCCTCAACCGCACTCCTTCATGCTGGAGGAGCTTGCGTTTGATCTCCAGACCGCCCCCGAAACCCGTCAGTGAGCCATCCTTGCCAATGACACGATGGCAGGGCACGATGATCGAGACCGGGTTGGCTCCATTCGCGGTCCCCACGGCCCGAACGGCTTGGGGATGGCCCATCTCGTCGGCCAGTTCACCGTATCCCCGGGTCTGCCCGAACGGGATGGACACCAAGGCCCGCCAAACCGCGCGTTGGAACTCGCTCCCCCGGGCGTCGAGGGCCACCCCAAAGTTTTCCCGATTACCCAAAAAATACTCCGCCAACTCTTCTTCGGCCTGATTGAGGAAACGATCTCGTGGATTATTTCCCGGGAGCGATGAGACCTCGACCCGATGCCCAAAATACAACCCGCACAAGCCCTTTCGGGAACTCACGAGATACAGGGGACCGACCACACTGGCCACCTTTCGTGCGGCCACCGCATGCTGCTGGGGCTTTTCCTTGGCCTTGGTCTTTTGCCGCGGTGCTGGTTTCGAGTTCATCCCGTTTCCCTTCCGACCTCGCCCGAAATATTTTTCACTCCGGTAGCGCAGCCAGACTCGCAATTCCTCGGGCAGCTCATCGCGTTCCTGCCGGGTCAGGCCTTCGTAGGCCACAACCGCCCGTTCGCGGATCCGACGGCACGCTCTGTTTTCGTGAGCCTCCCACCGGCACCGCGCCTCGCGAATCAAACGACAAGCCTCACGAACCAACTCCGACCGCAACGCCATGGTCGGACGCTAGTCGGAGATCCAGCCAAAAAAAGAGCAAAAAGATTGAACAGATCGGTCGCTCCGGACACTCAGTCTTTGAAACCAGCGGAATGTCGTTAGTTTTCATATAGGGTTAACGCCCTTTGTCTCGGGCCCGCGAGTGCGGAATCCTGATCCACAAAGGGCACAAGTTCCGCCGGAATCCTGCCAAGGATTCCGGCGGTTTTGCATTGCCCGTATTCCGCTTCGGGGAGATTTCCCGGAATTGCATGTCCACAGCACCATCGTTTCGGTAATGCCCTTCGGCACAGATGCCACGGCCCAAGAAAGTCACCGAACCCAAAGAGTGCCAGGCGGCCCAGCAATCCGACGCTCCCCTCGCCGGCCGGCTGGGACGACTTTCCTTGGGTCGTCAACTGCTCGCCCTCGCGATCTGGCCGCTTCTGGAGCAAATCCTAAGCTTCATGGTCAACACCGTGGACTTCATTCTCGCTACTCGCATGAGCGAAGGCGAGGAGCGCATCGCGATCCTGGACGCCCTCGGCCTCGGCGGATATGTGATGTGGTTGATGATCATCCTCCAAGGTGCCACCGCCACCGGAGTCCTCGCAATCGTCTCGCGCGCGGCCGGGTCTCGCAATCCTGTGGAAGCCCGGGATGGACTGGAGCAAGGGATCCTGGCAGGTCTCCTGGTGGGAACTTTCTCGGGCCTCATCATGCGCTTTGCCCTCCCGTCCCTCATTGGCACCTTCGGTCTTTCGCCCGGCGCCGCGGTGGCGGCCTTCGAATACCTCTCGATCCTCGTTTGGTCTTGTCCCATCCTCGGGGTCTTTTACGCCTGCACGAATGCCCTCCGCGCGGTTGGCGACACCCGCACGCCATTCCTCATCATGCTGGTGATCAACCTTGCCAACGTGGCTTTGAGCGCCTCTTTTGTTTTCCTCGACCCGCCCGTCGGGGGACAGGGCATTGCCGGGCTTGCCCTCGGCAGCCTCCTTGGCTGGGTTCTTGGAACGATCATCGTCCTTTGCGTGCTCAGCCGGCGTGGCAAGCCGGACAGCGAGGAAATCACGCTGAGCCTGCGGGGGGCCCACTGGCTCCCGCAACGCCAAATGATGGTTCGGATCTGCCGGGTTGGCCTCCCCAACGGCTTCGAAATGTTCGGGATGTGGCTCATTCACTCTTACGTCATTCGCCTGATCACCGGCCTGCCCTTCGACGGAGCCTTGGCGGCCCACATCATCGCGATCCGGGTCGAATCGCTTTCTTTCATGCCCGGGATTGCGATCGGGACGGCCTCCGCCACGTTGATCGGACAATACCTCGGAGCGAATCATCCGGGCATGGCCTTGAAGGCCCTGCGCACCGCTTGGCTCTCGGGGCTGGCCTTTATGAGTGCCGCGGGTGGCATTTTTCTCCTCATCCCCGACACGATCGTGGAGCTCATTTTACCGCCTTCCGATGAGGAAGCGGTCCGACTGGTCGCCCTCGCGGTTCCTCTTGTCTTCATCTGCGGGATCTTTCAGCCCGCTCTCGCCACCACCATGATCATGAAGACCTCCCTGCGCGGAGCAGGAGCCACTCGCACTGTGATGGCCTGGTCCTTCACTTCTCTCATTCTTTTCCGGGTGGTCGGGATCACCCTTTACGACCACCTCGCGGAAATCACGCTGGTTGCCATTTGGATCTTCATGACCATCGATCTCTTTGCGCAGGCCATCGTCTTCGCCACGATTTCCTTCAAGGGGAAATGGCGAGAGACCACGGTGTGAGGAAGGCGAGCGCTCGGCTGCCGATGCAGGCCCCCCGCTCCGCCCGTCACTTCTTGGCACCCAACGCGAACAAGGTGCCGTCCTCGCTTCCGATGAGGATGGTGCCTTTGGCATAACTTGCCGCGGCGACCAAGGACTCGCCCAAGTCGACCTTCCAGATCTCCTTGCCGTCTTTGAGGTCGAGGGCATAAAGCCGACCGTCGCTCGACCCGCACACCAGCGCGTCGGTGAAAAGAATGGGCGCGCTTTCCACCCGGCCGCCGGTCTTGAATTTCCACACTGCCTCCCCGGACGATCGGGAAATGGCATGAATTCTTTTGTCCCGGCCTCCGATGTAGACGTTCTTTGAGTCCACCGCCGGCGCAGCCATGAAAGGGAACTGACGGTCGCTGTATTTCCATTTCAAACTACCCTCCTGCAGGTCCGCCCCCATCACCTGATTAGAGTGATCTCCCCAAGCCACGAAGCTGCCATCGGTCCCCACCGTTGAGACGATCGGAGCCTCTCCCTCCACCTGTTGCAGGGGCTTGCCGGTCTTCAGATCAAGAGTGTAGAGGCAGTGGTCGCATCCACCGAAGACCACCCACTTCCCATCCACCACGGCAGGGGTCCCATTGATCGGCTGTTCGGTCTCATGCTTCCAAATCTCCTTGCCGGTCGCGGCATCGAGGGCCCGGGAAACCCCATCGTATCCATTCATGACAATCCAAGTGCCCTTGCCTTCCGGACTTTTGGTGAGATTGACGCCCGCCGTGATCTTGTCATTGGTTTCAACCGACCACTTCTCTTTGCCATCGGCCAGGTTCAGCGCGTAAAGTTTGGTGTCCTCACACCCGATGAAGATGGTGTTGTCGAGGATGGCTGGAGCGGCTTCAAAGCTTTGCTCGAATTCGCGGGACCATTTCTTTTTCCCGGTCTCCAAGTCAACCGCCATGAGAATGCCGCTGCTGTTTCCAAAAACAACCACGTCCTGACTCACCACGGCCTCACCGATGATCGCACCATCGCCCGCCACCATCCAACGGACCTCCGGCTTCTTTGGCAAGGCCACCCCGACTTGGCCCGACAACCCGGCCCCCGCCCGGGCCACTGGCCACTCGTTACGCTCGCCCAACGCCATGAGCCCACCAGCCGCGATCAAACCCAAGAACAATTTCATGCCGCTATCCTGACAGAATTCACTTGAGGAGCAATGCCTCTCGATACAGCTGCTCGAAATCGGCGGCGACGAGCGGGCGCGGGTTGAAGCGACCCGTCCATTGCTGTGAAGCCTCGTCAGCCAAGGTAGACACAAGACATTCCGGCACCTCCACGGGCTCGAGTTCCGCCAGCCCGCGCATCTCTTCCACCCACGAAATCAGGTCCGGCCTCAAGTCATCGTAAATTCTACCGACCTCCGACTGGTTCCAGCGCATCACGGCCGGCAGCATGGTCAGCACCGCCCGTCCGTGTGCCACCCCAAGATGGGCGGTGAGCGGGTTAGCCGAGGCATGGGCGCCTCCCAACATACTGGCCTCGATGGCCCGCCCTGCCATGGCCGCCCCGGCCAACATCTCACCCCGTTCCGCCAAGCTGGCGGTCCCGCGCAAGACCGACTCAATGACCGGCTCCATCCGCCGAAAAGCAGCAAAGGAAAATTCGCGTGACTCATCGGTGGCGGTGTTGCAGACCGCGCTTTCAAGCGCATGGGAAAGGGCATCGAGGGCCGACAGGCGGGCCACCCTCAAGGGCATCGAACCCGTCAGTTCAGCATCCAAAATCGCCACCCTGGCCATTGCCCGAGGATCTCCGCAAGCCATCTTCTCATGCGAGCCATCACGACAAAGCACCGCGTAGCTCTGGCACTCACTTCCGGTCCCCGCCGTCGTCGGGATGGCCACAAAGGGAAGCATCTCCCCTTTCGCCTTGCCGTGCCCCTGATAATCCGACATCACCCCGCCTCCGCTCAAGAGAAACAAGGTGCCTTTGGCGGTATCCATGGAACTCCCGCCTCCGAGACCGACAAGGACCTCCGGTTTGACCCCGCGCGCGAACTCCGCACAGGCCGCCACGTCTGATTCAGTCGGATTCTCCTTCACTCCCTCGTAAACCACCACGTTCTCCAACAGAGCCACCGCCCGCTGCACGTGGCCCGCCGCGACGATCCCGGGATCAGTGACAATGAGCACCCGACCGGAGACGACCTCAGGGAGTTTGGACAAGGAACCCGGGCCTTCGATGATTTTTTGGGGCGTAGTCGTCACAAAATGCGCCGTTGTATTACTCCCGGACTCCGGAGGCCTTTCAAAAATGACCAAGGCTCTACATCGCGACCGCCAGGTTCCCCTGAATGGCCCGCCGCCGGTAAAGGAACTCGAAGAGATTACCTTCGTGCGGCTGTTCCCATTGCACCCGATTGGTAGGATAGGGCCCGATGTTGAGGCGCTCGATCAAGTGACTGGTCATCAACTCGTGGGCCCACTCCTTGTTCTCGGTGAAGGCGCTCACGACGAGAGTTTCCCCGATGTGCCCCAGCATCTCCTCCTGCGGCATCTCAACAATGCTGGCAAAGGGGAACATGAACTCCGTATTGGCGAGCGGATGATCACGGTCTTCGCAGGCAATCAGGGTGGGACGAAGATAGATCTGGTCGAAGGCCTCAACCTTGCGCTCGCCACTCCGGAAACGAGCGGTGACGTCAACCGCCCCCGGCTCGTCTTCCAGCAAGCCTTCGATCATGCCATCAATCCCGTTGGCGAGGTCGCTGTTGGCGAAGCCGCAGAGGAGAGCATTTTCATCATCGCGCGCCAGAGGTTCGATCTTGGCCAATTCACAAGCGATGGCCTCGGCGATTTCGTCGCGCCCCGCAGGAACAAGGATTGACGAAGTATTGATGCAACTCCGTCCTCCGTTGGCCGCGATCGAGGTCACAAAGACATCGAGATGGTCGTGCCACTTGTCCATGAAATCATCGCCAAGGAGAATCTTCGATCGTCCCGTTCCATGGACCTGGATCGACTTGAAGGGCGCGTATTTCTTCACCGTGACATCGGACCCGAAGGAAATTCCCGCCCCGCAGGAGGTCAAGAGAGTGTCGCCACCTTCGTGGGTGGTGGGGTAGTATCCGAAGGCCTCCTTTGGAAAACCGGCCTGAATCATGGCCTGCACGATCCGCAAAGGAGTGAAGGGATCCTCGCGGCCCGGCTTGAGGAGCACTGGAATTTTCATCACGAGCGCCGGCAGCCAGAGCGAATTCCCCGCCGGCGCATTGCTCGGCAGGGAAACCCCGAGAGACTCGGTGGCAGGGTAGAAATTGACATCGAGCCCGTCCACCGAGGTGATTCCCCGGTCAAACATCTCGAGCGGGATGCCACGAGTCAGCCCCCCGATCACGGTTCGGATCTGCGACATCGCGGCGTGGATCTTGCCCATGTTCATTCGGACCAAGGTGTGGGGCAGACGCGTCAGGGCCGAGAGGGACTCGACGTAATCATCGGGCCCTTGCGTCTCGTCGCCACAGGGCAGGTCGGCGTGCATGAACAGCTCGGCGGCCGCCTCGCAGTAGTCGGCGAGAGTCTCAGCCGGGATGGCATCGAGAGCCGCCTTGGCCTCCCCAATCCGAAGAAGATCACGCTGGATCAAGCCGGGATTAGCGGTGTGGGTCACCAAACCGTCGTTGAGTTTTACCAAGTCGGCCGAATGGTATTCCTGTCCGAGGCGAAGAATGGGAATTTGCATGATGATTAGGGGTGATTCGGTTGGATCGGTGAATGGCGCTCTTAGTAAACCCCCTCGATGACGGTCTTGGTCCCACTCTGGAACGGCCGCACGTCGCCGACCCCATCCCAGGGGAATTCGTCACACTCGGGACGTCGGATCGCTTCATCACGTTCGAGAAATCTCGGAACAAAGAACTCCTTGGTCATGGTGGTCAGCTCCACGCGGCCATAGTCACCGTATTCCACGGTCTTGGTGGAGTCCTTGGGGTCAACCACCCGCAGGATGGCCCGCGGCTGCGGCGCATAGTAGGTCAGGGAATACTCGCCCGGCTCCCGCTTCCGGGAAATGGCCAGCCCCATCAGGGTGTTCCCGTAGGTGGGAGCATAGTTGATTTTCCCTTCGAGAACCTCCTCCTGGATGAATTTGACATACTGCGGCGTCATCGTGGTGCCCCCGGCAAAAACCCCCCGGATGCCCGCATCAGCCAGCGACATTCTCAGCGACAGGCTCTCGAGCAGGCGCGGGGTGGTGAAGAGGCACTTGATGTCCCGATGGCGAATAATCGTAACCGCCTGATCAATGACATGCTCCTGATAGGCCTTGGCCATCTGCATCTCGCCCATCCCGATGAGCCGCTTGACCCAGCGGGGATCGAGGTCGATGAAGTAGCAGGCCCCTCCCCGGATGTTGGCCAAATGCTCAATGGCGAGGCGAAGGCGACGTGGCCCCGTCGGTCCCACCATGAGCCAATTCGCACCCTGCGGGAAAAAATCCGGCCCGTAGTGCTCGGAAAACTCGGTGTAGTCGGTTTTGTAGTCGTCCCACCCGATCCGCTGTTTGGGCATTCCGGTCGTTCCACCGGTTTCGAAGACATTGTAGGGCCGCCCCTCGTATGCCTTCGGAATGAAACGGGCCGGGTCCTCCTTGCGGAGCACCTCATCGTCGAAGTTGTCGAAATAGAGCATGTCGGCGAAGGTCTTCACCTTCTCGCGAGGATCCCAGCCCGCTTCCTTGGCCCAGTCGAGCCAGTAGGGACATCCAGTCTCGGGCGAAAAGTGCCACTCAATCATTTCCCGGGTGTGGGCATCCACTTGCGCGCGGGCTTCTTCAACAGTGAGGGAGGAACTCATAAATGGTCAGGTCGGTTTCGACCTCCACAGGTAGCCTAACCGTGAGCCGCTGCAAGAAGGAGTTTTTCCCATCAGGATCCCACCGGGAGATCTCCCAGGTCCAGACCACGCCATTTCCCCGCCTCGTTGGTCTGCCAAATCCTCCCGGAATCAAGGTCGAGCGCACTCAACCAGCCCCCCCCGTAGGCGCAGGTATCAAGACAAATGGCATACCCTGAGTTGGTCGGCAGATCTCCCTGGATGGTGTGACCGCAGACCACCGTCTTACCCGAGTCATGCGGCCGCTGGCTGTAAAAACGTTGGTAGTAATAGGTTTCTTGGTCCTGCTCGGCTACCGGCACCTCGGCCTCCACCCCAGCATGCACAAGAATGTAGTCCTCCAATTCGTGATATAATTTCGTCCCCCGGATGAACTCCCAATGTTCCTCCGGCACGTCCTCAAATCCTCCCCCGTAGCTATCAAGGGTGTCCTGCCCGCCACACAATCCGCTCAGAAACCGCTCCCGGTCCCTCTGCGTCTCGAGCGCCCGAATCATCTGAATCTCGTGATTTCCCATCAAGGTGACCAATCGATGCGTGTCCTTCATCGCCAGAAGCATCTCGATCACCCCCCGCGAATCCGGTCCACGGTCGACATAGTCTCCCAAGGTCACCACCAGATCGTCCCGCCCGGGCCCGACCACCGCCATCATCGTTTCAAATGCCGTCAGGCACCCGTGAATGTCCCCAATCACCAATCTCATTGTTCCAATCGCTCCCGCATCTTCCGCGATCATCCCGCCACCACAAGCTCATAGCAAGGGGAGATCAATTCCCCGAAACTCTTGCATTTCTCCCTTGGACCTCCAGCAACAATGAGCCCAAGTTCAAGCCCACCTCGGGCCACTCTCACTTTTCAAATTCCGTGATCCACTCTCAAATCTCCGCCCTCCTCTTCGACTTTGACGGGGTCATCCTCGATACCGAATGGCCCATCTATGAGTCGATCCGACAGGTCTTTCTCGACCACGGACACGACCTCCCGCTCGAGGAATACGTCCAGTGCATCGGGTCCGACTTCAACATCTGGTCACCCGAAGCCCGCCTCGAGGAACTGACCGGCAAGACCTTCGACTGGGAAACGATCAGCGTGACCCGCAACATCTGGATCCGCGAACAAATCGCCACCTTCGAGACCCTGCCCGGCGTGCGCGAAACCCTCACCTTCTGCCGCGAACACCAAATCCAAGCCGCCGTGGTCTCGAGCTCCAACCACCAGTGGGTCGACGGCTGGCTCGATCAACTCGGCCTGAGGGCATGCTTCGACCACATCGTGGCACGCGAGGATGCCCCACGCATCAAACCAGCTCCCGATCTCTACCTCGAAGCCCTCCGCCGCCTCGATCTCCCCGCCACCGAATGCCTCGTGATCGAAGACTCTCTCAACGGTCTCAAGTCCGCCCACGAAGCCGGTTGCCCGGTCGCCGCTATTCCCAATCGGATCACCTCGTGCATTGATTTCTCGAACGCCGAATTCCAATATCCTTCGATGCTCGGACTCCTCGACGCCCTCTCATGCGCCTTCTCCTCCTCTTCCTCACCTTCTTCCTCTTCCAGTTCCTGACCGGCTGCCGGGAGGCCCCCGCCCCACTGGTCCGGGTCGAAGCCACCCGCCCGCTCATGGGGACTCTGTTCAAAATCATCACCCACAGCACCGACCGCGACAAGGCCAAGGCTGATCTTGAGGAAGCCTTCGACCTCGCTGAGGACTTCGCCAGGCGCGCCACCGACTACGACCCGGACTCGGAACTCAACCGCCTCACCCGAGCTCCTGTCGGCACTCCGGTGACCGTCAGTTCAGACCTCTTCGCCGTCCTTCGGCTCGGCCGAAAAATCGCTCTCCAAAGCGAAGGCCTCTTCGACCCGACTTACGGTCCGCTGACCCGACTCTGGCGGGACACCGACCGCACCGGCCGCCTCCCTGCGCCCCAAGAAATCGAAGCCGCCCGCTCCCGCTGTGGCATCAGACACCTCACCTTCGATGAGCAGACGAAAACCATCGCCATCGATCAACCCGGAATGCAGCTCGACCTCGGGGGAATCGCCAAAGGCTACGCCGCCGACCTCATCTTCGACCACCTCGTGGCACAAGGCTACCCGCGCACCCTCGTGGCCGCAGCCGGGGACATCCGGTTGGGCGATCCCCCCCCCGACAAGGAAGCCTGGACCATTGGCCTGCGTTCCTTTCGCCTGGCCCCAACCGATGCCATCCCCCTCCGCAACGCCGCGATCTCGACTTCAGGCGACCTTTTCCAACGGACACACGTCGGCGAAAAAACTTATTCCCACCTCATCGACCCCGAGACCGGCCTCGGCCTCACCACCCGGCGGGCCGCGTCAGTCATCCTGCCAGAAGCCAAACTAACCGACCCGCTCGCCACCGTGGCCTGCCTCGTTGATGATCCGCTCATCATTCTGAAGCACCATCCCGATGCCTCCCTCCGCATCCTTTACGAAGACCCCGACACTCCACCGGTGGTGACCGGAGTGTTTGCGCAATAAGCCCACCGCCAACGAATTTTTGGCCCGCCTCCCACGTCCTCGTCCTTTCCCTGACCACCTTTTTTTCGCCGATTGACGCCCCGGCTTGCCAGTTCGGCAGCCAGCGGGAGTTGGGAGTCGTCGGCAATGACCCCGCGAATTCCATTTTTCGAGGATCAAAGGCATCTGGTGGTGGCAAGGTTGGAAGTCGAGAGCGAACTGGCCCCGAGACAAAACATCCGAAGCCTCTCTCGCCTCGTTAAAAAGGTCTCCCCGAAGCTTCCCTTGGGTCAGGGCAGGCCTACCGTGAGTCGATAGAAAATCCGTTCCGGATCACCCGGATCCGTCACCTCGATCGTCCTCGGAATCACTTCTGCCCCGGTATCAATGACGTCTCCAAGTTGCTGCCAGGTCACCAGGTCCGAACTCCAGGATAGGCTGTAGTGGCGATCCGGAATGACATCGAAGAAGAAGGAAATCGAACCGTCCCCATTGCGCCTCAGGTCAAAGGTCGGAACCTCGGCATGATTCGCTTGGTTGGGATCAAGCCCCAGCAGAAACTCCGTCAGGTTCTCCACCCCGTCATTGTCGGGATCACCGGACTTCCCCGCATTGACATCCCCGGGCGGCACTCCGTCATCATCAATCCTGATTCCATGTTGAATCTCCCACCAATCCGGAAGTTGATCGCCATCCTCATCCTGCTCCTCCGGCACCGTCGGCTGCAAGGCCACCCGGATCTCCCTCGTGCTTGTTGCCAATACCGGGCCAAGAAGCGCCCGACGCGCGGTCACCGTCAGATGATAGAAACCCGGCTTCACGGCCGACCACCGGTAGCGCCAAAGTTTCTGTCCACCCAGCGCATCCACTCCCTCCAACACGACAGTCTCTCCGGCACCGTCGAAATCCAAAGCGAGAAAGCCCACCTCGGCATCGGTGGCAATTTGAATCGAGAGTTCCCGTTGTGCCGGACTGGGTTGAAAGACCGCTGGCTGGAACTCAACCCACGGCTGCCCGCCTCCGTCGTTGGCCGGAGGACTCACCACCTGCACAAAGACCCCGGAGGGACGCGGGGCCCGCATCAATCGGGTCCCCGAAAGCAGCACACCACCCCGACGATGACGCACTTCAAGGTGATGCAAAAATTCCGGATCACCGTTCCACAGTTCCGGAACCTCAAAGGCGAGCGCGTGATACTCGGCGGTCTCATCGCGAATGATCTGCAATCGCCCGGGATCTTGCCGCCGTGCCCCATCCGGCGACCCCGAAACCTGACTCGCAATCAGGACCTCGAACTCATTCAGAAGGTTCTCATCAGACACCCCTTCGCCCAGCGACTTTGAAAAATAGGCCTTGAGGACGTAGTCGTCACCCGCAACCTCCCCGTCCTCCGAAGGGAAAGCCACAAAGAGCGTTCGCTCCGGCCCGGCTACCCGGACCTGCCTGTTCAGGGTGGTGTGCCATCCCTCGACATCATTTTCCGCGCTCACCACGTCAGTCCAACTCTCGGGATCAGAGGAGGTGGCTTCCACCAACCTCACCCGCAAGCTGGCCTCGACGCTGCCCGGCGGGATGTTGGCGTATCTGAATCGAAACTCCTTCGGGAAATCACTGTCGATTCCCGGGTCGGGTCCTCTCCCGCTCGCTCGCACCCATGCCCCCACTCCGTTCCCATTGGCCGCCCCGGTCACCGCATCGTCGTTTCCTCCCACCCCGTCATCAATGAAATACCAAACCTCCTCGACGCTGTTGTCGGTCCGCACCACCACTTCGTAGTTCTGCTCATCAAGGAGTTCATTCTCGACCGGAAACACGATCTCCCCCTGCGGGCGGGCCGCGTCATAGTAGAAGGTCTGCTGGAAGGTATTGTAGAGTGAGGCCTTCCCTGTCCGCTCGAGAAAGGCCCGGGCCCGCACAATGTGGAACCCTTCTTCCAAGCCCCTCGCCATCACAAAAGAAGACTGATCCGGTGTCTTGGCGTAGTCGTTGTGGGGAAAATAATCGACCTCCTCACCATTGAATCCCGTCACCTCGAACACCGTCATTCCATGACGCTTGTCGCTCACCTCCACCTCCCCGTTCGGAAAAAGAGGACCGACCCCCACCCGACGAACCCCCGCGAGATAGCGCAAGGTCCCGGTGGGCTTCGGACTGATCGTCGCCTTCCACCAACTCCCCTGCCCACCCTCGGGGGCGTCGCCCACCCACTGCATCGAAACGACGCGGGTGGCGGAGCCTGATGCCCTCCCTCCAGCCCCAGCCGGCCGGGAACCATCCACCGTGTAATAGAGTGCTCCCTGATATCCCGAGAGACCGCTGTTGGTTTTGAGATAAACTTCCAGACGGTTGGCGAACTCCCGAAACTGCTTTCCGCCACCAATCGCTCCCGGCAAATCGGCTTCCGGGTCGTGGTAAACGAAGGCAACGGTATCGAGCGGAGTCTCATTGGTTCCCGCGCCCCGCACCCGCGTGACACCTGACTGCCCGATCACTTTCTGCCACATCTCGGCCTCTCCCGCCGCGAGGGCACAACGTGCCGTATCCCGCGCCGCAAACTTTTCGGGCCCCATGCGCTCCACAAAGGTGGGTTGCTCGTATCCGAGAAAGACGTCGGTGCTCAAGGCCGGTGGATTGTCACGCTTCCCGGGATCGTTTCCACCAGTGCCATTGAGGTCGATTCCCCCGTCCAACTTGCAAAGGATGTTGGCTGCCGAGCGATCAGCCCGAAAAACAAAACTGAGATCGCGCGCGTCGGTCACCCGGGGAATCACGACCTCATATTGATAATCATCCCCGCCCACCCCGGAAAGATCCCACGGATAGGGGTGAAACCCGGGATTGGCAAAAGGCCCACTGAATCCAGGATCGCCATTGGGACCATCCCGACGCACCACCGTCATCATCCCCACCGGATCACCTCCCTGGCGGATCTCGATCGGACGCCCTCCGAGATCCGACCAAGCCCGGGATTCCTCCGGCGTCCGATAGGAAAACACCATGTAGCTCCCCGGATCAACCACCACCTCGTCCAGTTGCGAGGCATACCGGTAAAATCCCGTCTGACTCCCGTATCCGCGTGCATATTGAAAGAGATAGGCATCATTCACGAAGGGCGTGGAAGGAAAAGTCGTCGCAAGATTGCGTCCCGCCCCGCTGGCATAGTTGTCATTGATCAAGATGATCGCCACCACTCCGTCTTCATCCGACATGCTTTCGTTTTCTCTTTTGTCGATTCGCTCGTAGGCCACGAAGTCCTCGTCGGCCCATCGCGCGCGCTGCCACCCCCTCGCAAAGTGCTGATGAATGTAGGCCAGGTTCGGCAGGCGCTGGTCCGCAAATTGACCAAGGAACGCGGTGTTGGAATGCCGCGGAAAGGCACCCCCGCTTCCTTCGAGGGTCCCCGCGTGATAGTTCCCATCGGTGTAAACCAAGGGAAAACCATCCCGCGTAAAGTAAAAGGCGTGTTGGAGTTCCCGGCGCGCCGCGAAGTCGTTGTCGTGACTCTGGGCATGCATCACGGTGACACTCGGGCCGAAGCCTCCCGACCCGGCCTGGTCGTATCCCACCAGACTGGCTGAAGGATTCCCCAGGATGTTGTTGAAGTTGGTTCGCAGGTCATTGTCGATCAGCCTCATTCCGGCATCAATGTAAGGACCGTATCCCGGCGGCTCCCCCAAATGCTCCCCAAAGAACATGGCGTCATCCCGCGGTGCATCCAGATTGAAAACGGTGTCCCGGTGATTTGCGTCGCTGAAGCCCCGCGTCAGATTGAACTGCCGCTGCCCCTGACCAAGAAAGCCATAGTCCGAGGCGTCACGGTCCGCCCCAAAAGTCGCTCCAAAGAAATCAGCCGGGGTGTGCTTCACCGCATCCAGCCGCGCCCCATCCACCTTGGTGCGATCAAGCTGCCAACGAAGAGACCGATGAAGCATGTCCTCGACAATCTCGCGGTAAAAGGACTCATTCGCCTGAAGAAATTCCTTGGTGATTCCGTTCCCCAAGCCGAAGCCGACATACCTCCCCTGGTTGGCGGCATGGGTTTGATCCGGACCGGTGGGAACGTAGCAGTAATACTCCGGATGGTCGGGATGCCGAAGGAAGACCGGCTTCCCCGTGGTGTCGCCCTCAAAAAAACCGTGGTTGAAGTTGGTTGGTCCCGGTTCAGTGGCGATGTCAATCAACCCGGAAAGCCCCAAATTTTGAATCTGCCAGGGACTTCCCCAATCGCGGGTGTTGTCCCACGTGCGATAAAATCCATCACCCGTCTCCCGCAGGTGAAAATCCCGGGGCCGGAAACCGGGATAAACATCCACCGGAACAAACTGATTGAAGCGCGGAACATCAAAGCCGTTGTGGTTCATGATGTTGTCGAAGTAGACACGCAAACCGAACCGATGCGCCACTTTGATCAACTCCAGAAATTCCTCCTCAGTCCCATAGCGGGTTGCGACCGAGCCCTTCTGATCCTTTGAACCCAGGTCGAAGCGATCGAAAAGATCATATCCCACCGAGAACCCGCTCCCGGCCTTGGTAGGCGGTGGCACCCACAAGGATTCATAGCCCGCTTCGGCAATCTCAGGGATCTTCCCCTGCAGATCACGCCAACTCAGGTTGAAATACTGCAACATTCCCTCTCCACAGGCATTGGACGCCAGAGAGCACAGTGCGAGAACGAGACGCCGAACAAAATTCACCCCACCAAAATAAAAAAACAATCAAGGTAAAACAACTTTCCGTTTCCGAATCCGATTGCCGGTTCTCTTCTAAAGAATTGCCTCTACCCCACACCGTCGTGGTCGTCATCGTCTGGCTTGGGGGCTTGGGTTCATTTTCAGTTGCGACCAGAATCGAGCGAAGAGCCCCCGGACCACGGCTCGTTTTCCGGAATCTTCATCAAGATGACCGACTCGGTCGCGAATTCCGTGCAGGTAGTGCCCCCCTTCTGCCCGGGCACCGGGACCTAGAAACGCGAGTTCGTGGAGATCTGGAGACTGGCAATTGCTGAGAGTATGCATTTCCGGTACTGCCTGTCTGCCAAGGTGCCGCCGAGGATCAAGGGATAGTTTTCCAAGTTTACAATCATCTACGCATGCAGCGACTCCCTGTGGGAGTTACGAGCAATGATCGCCGCTCTCGTCGTTGATGTCGTCTTCAGTGCTTCCTCTAGCCACCCTCTCCCGAGAGTCTCGGTCTCATAGATTTTGGCAGCTTTATGGGTCCGTGCGGAAAAACGCGCCACGTTCGTGTGAAGCC
>JALQTQ010000450.1 GCA_023263995.1 Akkermansiaceae bacterium
CGCTTCAACGAGAAACATCTCGAAAAGCCGCCGGGAGCGCGAACCCGAGGGAAGCGGACCATCGCCAAAGATCGGCTCTACCGCCACATCCTGGCGGAGATCCGAACCCTCAAACCCCATTTCCATCCCAAAATTTCCACCGCTGCCGAGCCCTTGCCCACGGGGACTTGGTCCATGCCCTACCGCCATTGGCTCTTCGAGCCGAACCCCTGAAATGAAAAAGGCACTCCTTTGGACCTACATCAATACCCGACGCAGGGCGTTGGGCTTCGATCCATCGGAGTGCACGCACAATGTGCAGCAGGTCGGGCGGGCCGTCAATGACTGTCTCGGCGAAAGTCAAGCTCCACGATCCAGCCATCCTTCCCATATTTGATCTCATGACCACCGAATCCATCATCTCCAAAGTCTGGAGCTTCTGCAACACCCTCCGCGACGACGGCGTCGGATACGGCGACTACCTCGAGCAGCTCACCTACCTGATCTTCCTCAAGATGGCCGACGAATACGGCCAGGCACCCTACCACCGAGAGGTCGGCGTCCCTGAGAAGTACGCCTGGCCGGCCCTCAAGCGTCTCAAGGGGGCTGAGCTGGAGGTCCACTACATCGAGACGCTCCGCGAGCTGGGTCAGGCCAAGGGGATGCTCGGGCAGATCTTCACCAAGGCGCAGAACAAGATCCAGGACCCCGCCAAACTGGGCCGCCTGATCGAGATGATCGACGACACCCAGTGGGTGATGCTCGACTCTGACACCAAGGGCGATATCTACGAGGGCATCCTCGAGAAGAACGCCGAGGACACCAAGTCCGGGGCCGGCCAGTATTTCACCCCCCGCGCCCTCATCGCCGCCATGGTCGAGTGCGTCGCCCCGGAGCCAGGCAAGACCATCGCCGACCCCGCCTGCGGCACCGGAGGCTTCTTCCTCGCTGCCTACGACTACCTCGTGAGCCACCACCAGCTCGACCGGGGGCAAAAGGAGTTCCTCAAGAACCAGACCTTCCACGGCAACGAGATCGTCGCCGGGACTCGACGCCTCTGCCTGATGAACCTCTTCCTCCACAACATCGGCGAGATCGACGGCGAGAGCTGCGTCTCCCCGACCGACGCCCTGGTCTCCCAACCGTCCGAGGGGGCCGATTACGTCCTCGCCAATCCGCCCTTCGGCAAGAAGAGCAGCATGACCTTCACCAACGACGAGGGCGAGCAGGAGAAGGAAGACCTCGTCTACAACCGCCAGGACTTCTGGGCCACCACCTCGAACAAGCAGCTCAACTTCCTCCAGCACATCCGCTCCCTGCTCAAGACCACCGGCCAGGCCGCCGTGGTCCTGCCCGACAACGTCCTCTTCGAGGGAGGGGCCGGCGAGACGGTCCGGCGCAAGCTCCTCGAGACCACCGACCTCCACACCATCCTCCGCCTGCCCACCGGCATCTTCTATGCCCAGGGCGTGAAGGCCAACGTCCTCTTCTTCGACAACCGCCCGGCGGGCAAGGGTGTCGCCACCAAGGAGGTCTGGTACTACGACTACCGGACCAATATCCACCACACCCTCAAGCGCAGCCCGCTGCGCCTCGAGAACCTGCGGGAGTTCATCGACTGCTACCGCCCTGGCAGCCGCCACAAGCGCGAAGCCACCTGGGACGCCGAGAAATCGGGTTTCATAAATGGCAAAAAACAGATCTCCTATCGCGCCAAGAGCGACACTGTCGAGAGAATAATCGCCACAGCCAAGCCAGATGTCACGGACAA
>JALQTQ010000451.1 GCA_023263995.1 Akkermansiaceae bacterium
GTCTGTCACCTGCGGAACGAGAAAAAGGAAATGGCAACCGCCATGCTCGACTTCATGCACGGCCACCATCCCTGGCTGCGCAACAGCCACGCCTACGGGGAACCCGGTGGAGCTTGGGGACTCCTTGCCTTTCAACTCTGTGCGCCGGAACGATACGCGGAGCTCATGAAGGAATACGCCTGGTGGTTCTCGCTCGCTTGGGAGCCCGGGTTCGGCCTCCGTTTTACCACCCCCCACATGGGCGCCCCCTATATGGGCGAAGACGACTTGCTCAACGCCGCCTACGCTCTCGTGCTCCAAGCCCCGAAACGGAACCTCCATCTGACCGGTCGCGAAAGGTCCAATTAGGAAAACGAATCGCCCGGACCGCATCGCTCCCCGTTGCCCGGAAGGAAACTCCCCTTTCCAAATTCGCTTCGCACCTTAGCTTTCCAAACCATGCATCGTCTCTTCAACTTACTCCTTTTCCCCTTCGTGGTCAGCCTGCTGCCAGCCCAACTTCAGCCCACCGCCCCCTTCGCTCCGCCCGCGCCCACCCTTTACGACTCGGTGGTCAAGATCGAGGTCGCCACTCAGGTCCCGGATTACCGCACTCCTTGGAATAGCGGACGATTCTCGGGCGGAACCGGCACCGGTTTCCTCATCGGACCGAACCAGATTCTCACCAACGCACACGTGGTTTCGGACAACCGACGCCTCCTCGTGACCCAACGCGGATCATCCCAGAAGCACGTCGCCCGCGTGCGCCACATCGCCCACGATTGCGACCTCGCCTTGATCGAATTGCAGGACTTTCGCCCTTTCGAGAACCTCCCCTACCTCGAGATCGGTGGCATGCCCCGCCTCGAAAGCCGCGTTAGCGCCATCGGTTACCCCGTTGGCGGTGAACGTCTCTCAGTCACTCAAGGAGTGGTCTCCCGCATCGATTTCTCCGGCTACAGCCACTCCCGAGCCGATTCCCACCTCGTCATCCAGATCGACGCCGCGATCAATCCCGGCAACTCCGGTGGTCCCGTGGTGCAGGACGGCAAGGTCATTGGGGTCGCCTTCCAGGGAAACACCCAAGCCGACAACGTGGGCTACATCATCCCCACCCCAGTGGTGAAGCGCTTCCTCACCGATGTCACGGATGGCAAATACGACCACTACATGGACCTCGGAATTTCGCCTTTTCCCCTCTTCAACCCCGCAATGCGCCAGGCCTACCAACTCCCCCCGAACGGCCAAGGAGTCCTCGTAGCCAACGTAATTCCCGATGGCCCGGCCGATGGCATCTTGCAGCGGGGCGACGTCCTCCTCAGCATCGATGACAATCCCATCGATAGCGCCGGAAACATCCGCATCGCCGGGGAATTTGTCGACATGAACGAGATCGTGGAACGCAAGTTCGCCGGGGACAAGGTCTCCCTCACCTTCCTGCGCGACAACCAGCAGTTGAACAAAGAACTGACCCTGAAAGAATTCCCATGGTCCCGCCTTTACGCCATCCAATACGAAAAAATCCCTCGCTACACCTTCTTCGCCGGCTTGGTCTTCCAGCCACTCGATTTCAATCTCTTCGCAACCTACAAATTCGAAGACCTCAGACTCCGGCAGATCTTCACCGATTACGTCGCGAAAGGACTCTTCAAGGAGCTGGAGGACATCGTGGTGCTCACCCGCATCGAGAGCGACCAACTGACCTCTCCGATGGGAGGGTTCGACGGCAAGGTCGTTTCA
>JALQTQ010000452.1 GCA_023263995.1 Akkermansiaceae bacterium
ATGCTCCAATCCCAAAAAGAACTCGGGCATCTCCGGACCGTCGAGATGAACCGGTGATTCCTTTTGATGTTGGTCGAGTCGTTTCCAATACAGCGGCCGGTCGTACCTGGAGAGCAGACCAACGATCCCGCGATCGGGCCGACCGGAGGTCGTGGAAAGGAGCCACGCTTCGCCGTAACTTTCGAGGATGTGGCCGGGGAGACCGTCGCCCGCGCCGTCGATCAGGCGGACAAGGTCGGTGTCGGTCGATTGCAAGCACTCCCGTTTGGCGAGAGCGGAGGAAATGATTTCTTGCAGGCGAGGGTTGGACATTGCGCGCCGGCGTTCTAGCATCGAACCCGTGATGAGCGAATGGAAATCCCTTCTCGATGCAGCGGTGGAACGCGGCGATGTTTCGGCTGAGGCCCGGAGTAACATTGACCTTTATCTCAAGGGCACGGCCTCGCCGGTGGGAGAGGCCGCGATCACCGAATTGCTCGAGGCCGGCGATTGGCAGGAAATCGACGACCGCTTTTTCAAAACGATGGCCTTCGGTACTGGCGGGCTACGCGGACGGACGATCGGCCGGATCGTCACCCAGGCGGAGCGGGGTGCGGGCGGGCCCTTGGATCGACCCGAGCATCCCTGCGTGGGCACTGCGGCCATGAATTTCTTCAACCTGAAGCGCGCCATGATCGGATTGGTGACCTACGTGCGAAAAAGTTTCGTGGGCGAGGGCCGTCCTTCTCTGGTGATCGGCCATGACACGCGGCATTTTTCGCGCGACTTCGCCGAGACCTGCGCCCGGGTGGCCACTGACCTGGGGTGCGATGCCTACCTCTTTGAGGCTGAGCGGGCCACGCCCGAGATTTCCTTTGCCATCCGTCACCTGCGGGCCGACTCCGGGGTGTGCCTCACTGCCAGCCACAACCCGTCCCACGACAATGGCTTCAAGGCCTACGTCGATGATGGAGGTCAACTGGTCGAGCCCCACGCCACCGGCGTGATCAACGAAGTCAATGCCCTCACCAGCGAGGATTACGAGCCGCTTCCGAAAGGGGAACAGGGCAAGCTCACCATCCTCGGGGCGGAGATGGATCGCACCTACATGGACAAGCTCAAGACCGTGCTCTTGCGTCCCGATTTGCTCGAAGGGCGGAAGGCCAAGGTGGTTTACACCAACCTCCACGGCACCGGTGGCATCATCATCGTGCCGATGTTGGAAGAGTTGGGATTCGAGGTGGTGACGGTGCCCGAGCAGGACGGGGGGGATGGACGGTTCCCCACTGTGGCCTCGCCCAATCCGGAAAACGCCCCGGCGCTGGAAAAGGCCATCGCTCTGGCTGAGGAGATCGGAGCCGATGCCGTCATCGCCACGGATCCCGATTGCGACCGCATGGGGGTGGCGGTGCGCAACGCGGAGGGCGAGATGGAGCTCCTGACCGGAAATCAGATCGGATCGTTGCTTGGTTGGTATCGCATCAAGACCATGTTCGAGCTGGGCTGGCTCACCGAAAGCAACCGCAGCCGGGCCGTGCTCATCAAGACCCTGGTCACCACCGAATTGCAGCGGGCGGTGGCCGAGAAGTTCGGAATCAGCGTGGTCGATACCCTGACCGGATTCAAATACATCGCGGAGAAGCTCAAGAAGTATGAGGATGCCATCCCGGCTGACAAGAAGGGCGACTACCGGAGCCTGAGTGAGGAGGAGAGCCGGAAGCTGC
>JALQTQ010000453.1:0-1441 GCA_023263995.1 Akkermansiaceae bacterium
TACTGGGACCAGCTGAAATGACTCCACGCCGATACCAGTGCCGCCGGGTCGAGAGACCGCTGCCCATCGAGGGATCGCTTGAGGTCCCGGGCTGGGCTGATCTTCCCTGGAGTGATGACTTTGTCGACATCACTGGGGATCCTGCCCTGCAGCCTTATTTCCGCACCCGGGTCAAGATGGGTTGGGACGACGAGTTTTTTTACGTGGGTGCCGAACTCGAAGAGCCTCACGTTTGGGGAACCATCACGAAGAAGAACGCGGTCATGTTCGAGGACAACGACTTCGAGGTCTTCATCGATCCCGACGGCGACGGGCTGAACTACTACGAGTTTGAGATCAATGCCCTCGGGACGATCTGGGAGTTGAGTCTCCCCAAACCCTATGGCGAGGGGGGCGTTCCCATCCTGGGCTGTAACTTGCCGGGCTTGAAGTCGGCAGTGAAAGTCCGAGGAACGCTGAATGATCCCTCTGACGAGGATGAGGGCTGGTCGGTGACGGTGGCCTTTCCGTGGAAAGATCTCGCGGAGTATCATCGGGACGGTGCACCCCCGAAACCGGGCGACATTTGGAAGATCAATTTCTCGCGGGTGCAATGGCAGCACGAAGTGGTCGATGGCAACTATGTCCGCATTCCTCCGCATGGCACCCCGCTTGCTGAAAGCCTCAACCCCGAGGAGCAGGAGCACCCGGAAAACAACTGGGTGTGGAGCCCGCAAGGCGCAGTCAACATGCACCTGCCCGACCGCTGGGGCGAGGTCGAGTTTGTGTGATGACGCCTCCGCCTGGAGGACCTGGTTGAAGCCTCGGGAGTAAGATCATTGGGCCTCGACGGCTCGCGGGGCTTGAGGTTTCGATGGTTGTGTTCGCAATCAGTCGTCCGGGAACTCCCGTCCTGGACGAGGAGGTCTAAGGACTCAGAGAGCAACCTTCATTCCGGAATGGTAGTCGGAAAGTCGGGGGCGAGGCGGGAGGCTTTTTCTTCGACTCCCACTGCGGAGAAGAAGCGGAGCGTTCTGTCCTCCTCGCAAAGCCAGACTTCCGTTGCCCCGGCATCGAAATAAAGGGCCATCTTGTCCTCCATCTCCCGTTCGGTGTTGCGGGGCGAGAGAACCTCCACGCAGATCGCGGGGGCCTCGAGGAGAACGGCCGATTCCCGGGCTTTCTCAAGTTGATCCCGGGACAGCCAGGCGACATCCGCGACCCGCACTCCGTCTGAAGTGGAGATCGGGACTTCCAGACTCGCTTGACCGCCGGAGAAGTGAGCTTCAAGAAGTTTGGCCAGTCGGAAGCCTTTTTGCCCGTGGGAATAAGAAGGAGGAGGTGACGTGATGATGGAGCCATGGTGGTCGGTTTCGATCCGCTGCTCCAGCGTGGCATAGAAGGGATCGTTGAGAATCTCGGCCCACCGTTCGAGGTTGAAGGCCGTCTGATTTTCGTGAGC
>JALQTQ010000453.1:1451-1693 GCA_023263995.1 Akkermansiaceae bacterium
ATCGCGAGTTGCGCCATAGGAACAAGATACCATCATGATGCTTTCTTGGCAACGCGGCAGGACCTTAGTTGAGATACTTGAGTTTCCCGAAGAGCCAGCCGGTGCCCTTGGTCACGACACCGACCGGGCCGGGGAGGCGGTCGCGCTTGATGGAGAGATTCACGGTGGAGTGGGAGACCTGCGAGGAGAGCGATTTCAGGCGGGCTTCCATTTGATCGAGCTCGGTCTGCACCCGGCTCAGT
>JALQTQ010000454.1 GCA_023263995.1 Akkermansiaceae bacterium
GCCCCGCGCCCGTGCCATCTCGAGGACCTCAGAGGCCCTTGATCGCCCCGGCGCGACCCATTCATCCATCCGGTCCAAAAGCATGAGATAAGCAAGGTGAAAAAGGCGAAATTTCTCTCCCTCTAGGTCCCAAGTGGTGAGATCAAAACAGGCATTGGAGCCCCGTTGATGAAAAAAAGTTCTTCTCCCGCTCGTCGCCACAGACATGACATCGGTGTAGGAAGTAGGAACGTCATCACTGCGGCGCAGCCGAGAGACATCAATCCCCGCAGCCTCGCAATCGGAACGAATCCAATCACCATTTTGATCAGCCCCGACCAGCCCGGCCGCCCCCAGCGGATAGTCCGCGCCCAAAGCCGCAAGATTGCGAAGCACGTTATAGGCTCCGCCCCCGTTTGAAAGCAGCTCTTGCTGGATATTAGCCAACTCTCCTTCTCCCGGGTAGCGATCCACCAACTTGACCCGGTCAACGATGAAGTTGCCGGCGGCCAGAATTCCGGACCGTTCGTTCATGAGAGCAGATCAGATTTCCGATGATGAGACAGGAACGACGCACCCGTCCCGATGGGATGCGAGGGCGGCCGCAAAGATGCGCTGCGACGCAACGGCCTCCCGGGGCGTGACGCACCCAAACCTCCCTTCAAGGAGCCCCTCCCGCTCGCAAAGATAAGCCGCCCACATCTGCTGAATGACATCGGGAAAGCCGGGCTCGAAGATGCCTCCGGTCACAGTGGGAAATGAGGTCCCAAATCCCAGCTCGACGCGCCGCCACGATTGCTCCGAGCCACGGTCGAAGAACCAAACCGACTTGGGCTCGGCGGTGCTGAAGCGAACTCCGCCATCCAGCCCCAAGGCTTCAAAGAACCAAGTGTTGGTCGCACCGGGCTGAAGACGCTTCATTTCGAGACGTAATGGAAACTCGTCACCATCGGTCGCGCACCACCCATGCACGAGGGCATTGTCCCAGGTATCACAGGACGCCAAGCCACCCCGCCCGTCGGGACGCTCGGGATACCCTCGTTGAAGCTGTGCGAACACGCGGTCAGGCTTCAGGCCAAGGCGAAGCGGAAGGTGACACACATGCATTCCAAGGTCACCCATCACCCCGATTTCACCGCAGGTCCGGCTCTGACGCTTCCAGTTGGCAACCTTTCCAGGATCAAGGTCGCTGGAATGATGAAACCCACTGACCACCTCCATGATCCGCCCGAGACGCCCGGACCGAACTTCCTCAAAGGCACGTTGGGCTCCCGGGAAAAAGGGAAATTCTGAACTACATCGTACAAATACCCCTGCGGTTTCGGCAGCCGTGAGAATCCTTTCGGCCGCTTCAAGATGAAGACCAAAGGGCTTCTCCGCGAAGAGATCTTTCCCGGCCGCCAGGACATCGAGGTAAATCTCCTCGTGGAGGTGATGCGGCACCGCGACATAAACGACTTCGACTTCGGGATGGGCCAGCAATTGGTGATGGTCGCTCACCACCCGGACACCCTCGACTTGGTCATGAAACCAAGTGAGGACAGCGGGATTAACATCAGCCACAACTCTCAACCGTGGCTTCACCGGCATATCAGAGAGGGCACACCAGCGAGCAAAGGCACTCGCCATTTCCCGTCCCATCAGCCCCCCCCCGATGATCCCGATTCCGATTTCCTTCATGCCGACTCCTCTCCGGTCAACCTTTCCAAGG
>JALQTQ010000455.1 GCA_023263995.1 Akkermansiaceae bacterium
GTTCCAGCAGATAGGTGCGCAGCGTCTTTTTTTCGCGATCGCTGAGATTGATGCTTTGCTGCCCGGTCATGTAAACGATGGGTGGACTTTTACGCGGGGGAAAACTGCGCAGGCGGAGGATATCCATAGGTTCTGGGCGGTCGCTGACGGGATGCCCTGTGCGGATCCCATACTCGGTCAGGAGGTTGAGGTCGGCTCCGCGGTCCATGTCCTGTTCCCAGTCGCCTCCGTTGTATTTCAGGCGGATGAAGCGGACCTTGCCGCGGGTCGTTCCGGCTGAGAATCCGGCTCCGCTTCCCTCCCCTTGTCCGATCTTGTAGAGATGCTCGGTGACCTCGAGGACTTGGAGTTTGACGTCATCGATGGGAGGGGGGTTGAAAAGGACGCTGCTGTAAGGATTGATGACGAACTTTTTATTGATGACCTTCTGGATCTTCACCACCTGCTTGAGCTGGGCCACCTCGCCTCCCCCGAGGGGTGATTCATACCTGCTGCAGCCGGTGAGGCGACCTAGAATGAGGACGGCAAGGCCGAAAAAGATGGTGTAGCTGACGAGGGTGAAAAGTGACTGTCGGAGTTTACGGTTTCTCCTTCCAAAATACCACGCGGCGAGCTGGCGGGGGTCCCAGCTGCGTCGCCCGCTGGGTGGTGGGGAAACCCTTTTGCTTTCGCGGTCGAGCCACCAAACCGTCCACGCCAAGCCGATGAGAAAGGCCCCGGCCAGACCGAGGCTGGTGAGGGTGGCGGAGAGGCCGTATCGATGATCGAGAAGGGGAAGGTGGATCGCGAGTTGCCAGAGGGGAAGGTAGGACAGGCTCAGGATGGCCCGTCGCTTCACCCGGGAAGACCGGCGGTGCCGGCGGATCCAGTAGAAACTGACTGGCAGGGCGGTGAGGAAACCGAGGGCCAGGGTCTTGTTGCTCAAGAAGAACCAGGCCTTGGAATCGAGCCAAAGCAGTGCCCAAACGACCGCGTAGAGTGCAGTCAGGGGAACCGGTCGAAGAAGCCGACGGCCAAATTCACTCAACCTGGAAAGGTCTGCCATGGACTATTCGAGATCCTTGAGGAAGTCCTCCTTCTTGTCCTCAAGCGGGTTGGAATTCGGAGGGGCGGTGATCTTCTCGTCGATGCCGAGGGTGGCCGGGGTCTGGTCGGGGGCGGGCTTGTCGGTGGCCGGGGCGGGATCGGCCGGAAGAGCGGGCGGAGTGGCCGCCGGAGTGGCCGCAGTGGTCTCTTCGGTCGCCGGTGCGGGGGCATCGTCGAGGAAGTAAGGCACGGCGGTCAGAGCGAAGAGGGTGACGGCCACCAGGGTGGTCGAAAGAATGAGGGCCCGGAAGAGCTGGCTGGAGGCCACGATACCGAGCATTTCCTGTGGCGGTCGGCCTTTGAGTTCCTTCAGGAACTCGCGGAGTTCCAGCACCGTGGCACCCGAATTGGCCCGCAGTTCGCGGAGGTCGGCCTTGGTGCTGGCGATGGAAGTGCGGGAGGGTTCAGAGGGGTCGGACGAGCTTTTCATTGGTCGGGGTTGGCTTGTTCGGGTTCGAGGATGTGGACGAGGTCGCCGCCGGCCTCGCTGATGGCTGCGATGACGGGCTCGAAGTGGCTGGCTTTGGCTTCCTTGTGGACTTTGAGAAAGACGTGGCGTTCACCCGGCGAGGTGTCACCA
>JALQTQ010000456.1 GCA_023263995.1 Akkermansiaceae bacterium
CGACCGTCAGATCAACAACCACGCCGGACTGGCCGGTTTCAAAAGGTCTTGGGATCAGATGCTGGCCGGACGTTCATGGGGAAGGCTCGGCGGAGATCTGCGGGATCCTGATCGCCCGGTGATGGGAATGCTGCTGCGGGAAGTCGAGGGAACCTTGGTGGTGGAAGAAATTCCGCCCGGCAGCCCCGCCGCCAAGTCCGGGATTCAGCTAGGCGACCGCGTTCTTTCCATCGGAGGCGTCTCGATCAATCGCTTGTCCCAACTGGCCGAAGCTTTCGCCGACCTCCTTCCGGGTTCCGAGGTGACCGTCCGGGTTCGCCGGGATGGCCGGGAGTTTGAAGAGACGGTCGTCTTGGCCCGCCTCAGCGACATTGATCCCAACCAGCGACGATAGCGATATGAAGACCATCAGATCCATCTCAGCCCTTCTTCTGCTGACCCTCGCCTTTGCTCCCGGGCAGCTTCGTCCCCCCTTCATTCCGCAGGAGGACAAGGCCGTCACGGACCAGCAGGCAGCCAGTATTTTTAAGACTTTGCGAGCGGTCAGCTTCGAGGCCGAAGAGGTTGCCTTTCCGATCTACGCGGGCCGCCAGCGAGTGGCTTACGGCGTTTCCATCGGGGGCGGACGGCTTCTCACGAAAGCCAGCGAGGTGGTGCCGCAAGGCGGCCTCTTCACCACCAACGGGAATGACGAATCGTTGTCTTGTCAGGTGACCGGGGTCTATCCCGATCAAGACTTGGCCATTCTGGAGGTGCCCGGGTTGACTGCGCCGGCCGCAAAATGGGCCACCGCCGACGAACTCGAAGAGGGGGCCTTTCTGGTGGCGATGCGTTCCGACGGTGAGGCTCAGGCACTCGGGGTCCTCAGTGTGCGTGAACGAAGCCTCAAAGCGGCCGACCAAGGGTTCCTCGGGATCCAGATGGACCCGAGGGAAGCAGGAAATGGGGTGGCCGTGATGGAGGTGGTGCCCGGGTCAGCGGCTGCCGAGGTCGGAATCGCCAGCGGAGACGTCATCACCGAGGTCGCTGGGCAAAAGGTCACGGGCTTTTTCGAACTCTCGACCCGTCTGCGCCGGATGCGAAGTGGCGAGGAACCCGAGATCGTTTTCAAGCGAGGCGACCGCTTCTTGACGGTGACGCCGAAGTTGAAAGGGCGTCCGGTCGAGGAAGGGGATTCCCGTCGTCTGCAGCGGATGGATCAGATGAGCGGGTCACAAAGCCGGGTCCGGGCGGACTTTGGCAATGTCTTGCAATCAGACATGGAACTCGAGGCTCGCGACGCCGGGATGCCGGTGGTTGACCTTCAAGGTCGTATCGTGGGCATGGTCATCGCTCGGGCCGGACGGATCAGCACTCTCATCCTGCCGGGCGACGATATCGCGGAGGTGCTCAAGGCGAAGCCCGATCCTTTCACTCCGGATGCTCCGCCGTTGGCCCGTCGTCGGGATGACCAGTTGAACGACGGGCGGCGCGCCCGGATGCAGCGTGAACTCGAAATGATGCGCCGCATGATGGAAAACCTGCAGCGGGAACTCGAAAAAGAGTAGTTTGTCTCGGCGCAGATAGCGCGCCCTAGGAGTTTGTCGGACTGGAATCGAGCGAATTTCCGATTTTGACGATCAAGTCGGCTTGGGTGTGCGATGATTTGA
>JALQTQ010000457.1 GCA_023263995.1 Akkermansiaceae bacterium
GACAGGTTCCTCACACCTCAGGCTCACTTGAAAGACGTGGGGATTCTCGGTGGTCCGGGCGTGGCACCGGGGAAGTTCAAGGACCACTCCGCCCTGTCGGGTGAGATAATCAATCGCTGAATCAGGATCGTTGGGACTCTCGTGATTGAGCATCCTTCGAAACTCCGGATGGGCCTGGAGTTGCTCCAAGCGGTGGTCGGTGATCTCCAGCCAGTTGGTTTGATTGTCGCTGTCGTCAAACTCGTTGAGGTAGCGGGTGAGGGCACCCGCGACCCTTGGTTGGCAGACTTGGCAAGGGGATTCGATGGCGATGGAGTACTCTCCGCGTCCATTGTCGATATCCGGAGCCAATTGCTTCAAACTGCGTTTGACGAGCCAGGCGCTGAAGACTTTGTCGACCGACAAGCGGGAGTTCATGGTGCGGAGAATACCCGGATTCCGACAACCTGCTTCGCACGGTTTGCGAATGACTGCGCATCGCTTATCGCAAGAGGTGCGCACTGGTTGCGGAGGCCGAGTCAGGGCAGAAGCGCATGCGGTCCGACAAATGCCGTCGCCCGGGTCTCGGACCAGTATTCGGGGCCACTGGAGATAAAGCCGACGTGCCCTCCGTGGGGCGGGACTTCCAAGAAAAGGAAGGGATTGGCCTCCGCTTCCTCCCGGGGGTAGCAGGGCGAGGGGAGAAAAGGATCGTTGTCGGCCTGGACGAGAAGAGTGGGAATGCGGATTTCGGGGAGGAGCATCTTGCTGCTCGCCTGGGTCCAGTAGTCGCGGGCGTCCCGGAAGCCATTGAGCGGTGCGGTGAAGCGATCATCGAATTCCGCAAAGGTGCGGACCTTCTCGATGCCGGACAGGTCGAGGCGACCGGGGAATTGCCCGTCTTTGGCGAGAACCTTCTTCTTCAGATCGCCCATGAAACGGGACAGGTAGACCCGATTGTCGAGATCCCCGAGGCGCAGCGAGCTGGAGGTGAGGTCGCAGGGAACGGAAAAGGCCACCGCAGCCACCACCTCCCGGGGAACCTGCGCCCCTTGTTCACCCAGATATTTGAGCACGATGTTGCCCCCGAGGCTGAAGCCGACGAGGACGACTTCACGATACCGGGAAAGGGTAAGGGCGTGGGTCACGACCGAAGCGAGGTCCTCGCTCACTCCGGAATGGTAGGACCGCAGGAGGCGGTTGGGTTCGCCACTGCAGCCCCGGCAGTTCCAGGACAGGGTGTCCCACCGTCTTTTGAGAAAGGCCGCCGCCATGCCCCGAATGTATTTGGCGGTGGAGGTGCCTTCGAGCCCGTGACCGATGATGGCGAGCCGCTCATTTCGCTGCCCCGACCAATCCAGGTCCAGGAAATCACCATCTTCCAGTTCGAGGCGCTCCCGCTCAACCAGCACCTTGGGAGCCCGTCGGAAAAGCGTGGGGTAGATCGTGGCGACATGCCCGCCGCGCAGGCCGAAGGGGGCACGATAGGTGGAGGAAACGAGGGGCATGGGCGGGGCGGAACTTCTTGATGAGGGGCTGGTCGAGGTCAATGCCAAAGGGCCGCCCGCCTCCGGCCTGCCCGGGCAGGGCGATCAAGCTAGGGAGACTGCCTTATCTTGTAAGGATTTCCTGAATTTTAATCTGTACGCTATATCTGGTAT
>JALQTQ010000458.1 GCA_023263995.1 Akkermansiaceae bacterium
ATGTTGGTATCGGCCGCAATCACGACCCATCCGCTCTCCTGCGCTGATTGCCCGCGCATGAACATCCCGATGTTGCCCTTTCGTCTTTCGGCCTCGTTATCATGGCTCCCCACCATCCACAGGACCTTTTGCGGCTGCGCCGGATCAAATCCCTGGGGCGTCCACACTCTGACCTTCACCTTGCTCGGCTCAAAGTCACTCGCCGCCAGCAACTCCTTCATCGAATCGCTCAAAAACTCGTCGGCATCGATGAGGGCCCCGGCCTTCAACTCCGTCCCAAAAAGCTGGTTCGTGCCCGCCTCGACTTTGGTTGCGGCCGCCTTGACAAAGGCCACATCTTCCTCGCTCAAGCTGGCGAAGGGAATGCGCAAGATACGCCCCTTGACATTCACCACCGCCACCTCGCCCTCGGCCCGCACAAACTCACCCTCCAAAGTCCGTCCGTCCGATGAGGTCCAAGTGCGGGCCGGAGCACTTGTGACCAGGGCCACCAACAACGAACCGAAAAGCAACAATCTTTTCATGTTCCGACGATTGCAAAATCCCACTGTGATCGCAAGTGGCCATCGTCTCTCGTTCTCCGGCCTTGATCTCATCGGCCCGTCACGCCACCTTTCGGTCATGAGGTGTTTGTTCCTCTTTCTCCTGATTTTCTGCTCCTTTCCGGTCTGGGCCCGCGAACACGTCATCCTCTGCGGCGGACCAGCCCTCCGGAAATGGGAAAACCTCCGCGTGGAGCACGAGCGCCACGACCGATGGTGGGCCAACTTTGTTCGGGCCTCCACGATGCGCATGGACGAAATCAAGAAATCCTACAACCCCGGTGCCTCTATCACCTGGATTGTCTACCGCGACGGGTATGTTCTCCGTGGCAGCGAGGATGGCAATCCCTACCTGACGTGGATCGCGGAGCAAGCAGCCAAACGAAGAGCCAAACTCGTCTGGGTAAGCTCGGGGGAGCAAGCCATCGCCGCCATCAACCGACTCCGCGAAATCATCACCTTCGACTATTTTGGGCACTCGAACCGCTACTGCTTCATGCTCGACTACGGCAGCAGTATCATGGCCGTCAGCCAGGCCTGGATTCACCAAGACGAACTCCGCAAAATCAGGCGGCGCTCCTTTGCCAAGAATGCCAGCTGCCAGAGTTGGGGCTGCCATACCGGCGAGAGCATGTCTGCCGTCTGGAAACGCACCCTTGGCTCGACCCTGGTCGGGGCCAGAGGTAAAACCGACTACTCCGCCCTCTCTCAGGGGCGCCTGCCCTCGATCTCCGGACGTTGGATCCGCTGAGCTCTCATCCCACTTTTTTCATGACCTATCAGGAACTCCACTCGCTCTATCAGCTCCCGCTTTTTGATCTCATCCAGCGCTCCCGCCACGTCCATGAGAGGCACTGGCCCGCCGCCGAGGTTCAACTCTGCACCCTTCTCTCAATCAAGACCGGAGGGTGCTCCGAGGATTGCTCCTACTGCGCCCAGTCGGCCCGATACAAAAGCGGAGTGGATGCCGAACGCCTGATGGAGAAATGCGACATTCTCGAGCGCGCCAAGGCTGCCCGCAAAAATGGCTCGACCCGCTTCTGCATGGGTGCGGCTTGGCGAGGCGTGCGCCAAGGCACAAAACGCTTCGAGC
>JALQTQ010000459.1 GCA_023263995.1 Akkermansiaceae bacterium
GGTGGCCCAGGGGACGGCGGACGAGTTGGCTGGTGGGGACACTGCGACCGGAAGATGGCTCGGGCGCACGGCGGGTACGATCAACGGGCGAAAGCGAACGAGTCCCTTGGCCCTGCGCATCCTCAAGCCGACCGAACACAACCTGAAGGGTATGGAGGTGGTGATTCCGCTGGGTCAGTTGGTGGGTGTGACCGGTCCCAGTGGCAGCGGGAAATCGACCTTGATCGATGGTATCTTGCGCCGAGCCCTTGCCCGCAAGTTTCATCGGTCCAAGGAAGAACCCGGAAAGCACGCAGGAATCGAAGGTGCAGAATACCTCGAGAAGGTAGTGGTGGTCGATCAAGGTGCTTTGGGCAAAAGCCCGCGATCCAATCCGGCAACTTACTCGGGGGCCTTCGATGTGATCCGCGAATTGTATGCTCAACTTCCGCTTTCGAGGCAGCGAGGTTACAAAACGGGGCGTTTCAGCTTCAATATCAAGGGGGGGAGGTGCGAGAAATGCCAGGGTGGCGGAGCCCTCAGGATCGACATGCACTTTTTGCCCGACGTTTGGATTGAGTGCGAGGCCTGCCAGGGGCAGCGCTATAACCGGGAGACCCTGGAGGTGCGGTATCGGGGCAAAAGCATCGCCGATGTGTTGCAAATGACGATCGAGGAGGGCCGGGAATTTTTTGGCAAGGTGCCCAAGCTCGGAGCCATCCTCGGATCTCTCGATGACGTGGGATTGGGCTACCTCAAACTGGGTCAGGCGGCCAACACTTTGTCCGGAGGGGAAGCCCAGCGTATCAAGCTGGCCTGCGAATTGGCCAAGGGCTCATCGGGCCACACTCTCTACCTGCTCGATGAGCCTACCACCGGCTTGCACTACCAAGATGTGCAGATCTTGCTGGCGGTGATGTTGCGATTGCGGGATGCTGGCAACTCGCTGGTGGTCGTCGAGCATAATCTCGATGTCATCGCGTGCTGTGATCATCTGATCGACCTCGGTCCAACTGGCGGCGAAAAGGGGGGATTCGTGGTGGCCACGGGAACGCCTGCCGAAGTGGCGGAGGTGGTCGAGTCGGCGACGGGACGGAGCTTGAAGGCAACAAAGAGGGCCCCCTATCCCAAATCGTAGAAAGTGAACGAAAACCCTGCTCCTACCCTCGTCGACTGGCTGACCGGTGTTTGAGTGGTCAGCCTTTTCGCCTCCGTAAACGCTCAAAAGGTGCTCTCGATCGATCCAGATTGGGATCACTTCGAAATGACGGCATCTCTTCTGGGCACCACCGGTAACTGGGGCGTTCCCTTGGACGGCGCCGGGCTCCCGATTACCGGGCTCGCGCTTGACTTCGTCAATTGGTAATCGACCCGCAAGCCATTGACCGCCCAGGCCACCTGCCCACCGCCTTTTACAAGGTGTTTGACCTCGGGGAAACTTCCCGCGAAGGATGCAACGAGCAGGGCACCTTTGCTGAAGCTCAGCCCACGCGAGTTTCTCAATCGGACCAACAAACTTCACCGCCCTCCTGGCCTCCAACGATGATTCATCACTTCGATTCTCACGGCCAGTCCCGTCCACGGATCAATCATCTCTCGCCCGGAATCCACCCCGCAAATGGCGGTCTTTCGCTGGGTAGTATTATTCGAAACG
>JALQTQ010000045.1:0-2967 GCA_023263995.1 Akkermansiaceae bacterium
CTCAAGGTCGAGCTTGAAAAAAGGCAGAAGATCGGCCGTGAACTCGAGATTGATCCGTCGCTGATTGCTTCTCGGGCGGTGCTTGAGCAACTGGTGGGGGGGCGGGGAACCTCCGAAGAGCTTCTTTTGCCCTGGCAGCGGGCTCTCTTGGAGATTTGAGAAATGAGACTGGCAAGAGTGCGGGAAATCGCTTAAAATTGAGGAAACTCTCTTGCCGCAACGGTCGAAATTTCAGAGGATTCCGCTCTGATGTCCGAGGATCGAGTCGATGAGGAAATTGAAAACGTCGGCGTGTCCGGCGACCAAGAATACGGGGCGGGGCAGATCGACAAACTCGAGGGTCTCGATGCGGTCCGTAAGCGTCCCGGGATGTATATCGGAGACCCTGATGAGAGGGGGCTTCACCACTGTGTTTTTGAAGTTCTCGACAACTCGATCGATGAGCATCTTGCCGGGTTTTGCCAGACCATTGACATATCCATCAATGAGGATGGGTCCTGCAGCGTCTCGGACGACGGCCGGGGAATTCCCGTCGATGTTCACCCGAAGTTCGGGATCCCGGCCATTGAGTTGGTCCTGACCAGCCTTCATGCGGGCGGAAAATTCGGACAAGGGGCCTACAAGTATTCTGGGGGCCTCCACGGGGTCGGGGCCAAGTGTGTCAACGCCCTCTCCGATTGGTTCGTCGCACGTGTTTCGCGTGATGGCAAACTCCATGAGATCAAGTTTGAGCGGGGCAAGACCGTTGCGGAGCTCTCAGTGGTGGGTGAGGTTGCCGAGGGCGTGACGGGAACCGCCATCACCTTCTTTCCGGATGCCACGATCTTTACCGATACCACCGAGTTCAAATTCGATCGTCTTTCAAAACGACTTCGAGAACTTGCTTTCCTCAACCCCGGCTTGACCATCCACCTCGAAGACCGTCGGGAGAATTCGGCTGAAAAAGAAAGCTTTTTCTATGCACGCGGGATTGAGGAATTCGTGGAGCAATTGGGGGCAAACAAGACCTTGGTTCATGAGGATCCCGTGATCCTGAAAGGAAAGCGCAAGGTGGAAATCGACTACGACGGCAAGGTCATGGAGGACGATGTCTACGTCGATGTCGTCTTTCAATACAACGACTCCTACAACGACCAGATTCTTTGCTTTGCCAACTCCATTCCCAACGCCGACGGCGGAACGCACTTGACCGGCTTCCGGGGCTCGCTGACTCGATCCATCAACCAATATGCCAAGGCCAACAAGATCCTGAAGGATAAAGACCCGGCGCTCAGCGGAGATGATGTCCGCGAGGGGATCGTCTGCGTGATCAGCGTGAAGATGCCCAATCCGCGTTTCAGCTCCCAGACCAAGGACAAGCTGGTCAACACCGAGATCGAGGGGGTGGTGGGATCGGTGGTTTATGAAGGCCTTCAGACTTATTTCGAAGAGAACCCAAATTTGGCCAAGATCATCATCGACAAGGCGGTCAATGCGGCCCGTGCTCGGGAAGCGGCCCGCAAGGCCCGGGAGACGGTGCGCAAGTCGGTGATGTCTGGTGGCGGTCTCCCCGGCAAACTGGCGGATTGTTCTGAAAGAGATCCCGCCAAATCTGAACTTTTCATTGTTGAGGGTGATTCCGCCGGGGGGTCTGCCAAGTCGGGACGCGACCGGACAACCCAGGCCATTCTTCCCCTCCGCGGTAAGGTGATCAATGTTGAGAAGGCGCGGCTCCACCGTGCGCTTCAGAACAAGGAAATCCAGGCCATGATCACCGCGATCGGGGCCGGGATCGGCGATGGTGACCAGGAGGGGGCTTTCAATTTGGGAAAGGTCCGCTACCACAAAGTCATTATCATGACCGATGCCGATGTCGACGGCGCTCACATTCGGACTCTTCTCTTGACCTTCTTCTGCCGTCACATGCCCGAGCTGGTGAAGGCCGGCTACCTCTACATTGCCCAGCCCCCACTTTACAAAATCACCCGCAAGAAACGGGAGGAATATGTGGCCGATGATGCCGCGATGAACAAGATCCTCATTGAGCTGGGTTCGGATGATGTTTCCCTCCGCGTCCCTGGAGAGGGCGAGGTGGTGGAATCCGATCTGCTGCAGAGCGTCCTGGCCACCCTGGCTCGTCTTCAGGGATTTGTCCGGACCCTCGAAGGGCATGGCGGAAATTTCAAGCACCTCTTGGCCGCTCGCGAGGGCAATCAACTGCCCACCTACATGATCCGGGTCCGAACCGGAAACGAGGAGGCAGTGCATTACTTCAAGAGTGAGGAGGAGCTCCGTCTCTTTGCCATGGAGAACCGTGACCTGCGCCTTTTTGGTGAGGAAATCAGCGAGGAAGAGGAAGCGGAAATCAAAAAGAAATTCGAAGGCAAGATGCGGCGCGCGGTGCGACGGGAGCTCGGCGAGGCCATCGGAATCTCGAAGCTTCTGGAACGCCTGGCCGAGTTTGGCGTGCGTAGCGAACCTTTTTTCTCCGACGACGAGCCGATCTACGAGTTGGTGGAAGGGGATGGCGAGAGCGAGGTGATTACTCCGGTCTTCAGTCTCTTTGAAATCCTCGGCCGCGTTCTTGAAATCGGCAAGAAGGGAATGCGGATTCAGCGATTCAAGGGGTTGGGGGAGATGAATGCCAAGGAACTCTATGCCACCACCATGGACAAAGCGACCCGCCAGCTCCTCCGCGTGCAATTCGACGAGGAAAACAAACTGGAAGCCGAAACAATGTTTGACGTCCTGATGGGGGATGTCGTGGAGCCGAGGAAGCGCTTCATCGAGGACAATGCCCTCAACGTCCAGAATCTCGACGTGTAACGTCCACTGACCATTTTCCATGTCCGACGAAACGAAAGAACCGAATGAGCCGCGGGATACGATTGAGTCCATCAATGTCGCCGATGAGATGTCGAAGTCCTTCTTGGACTACTCGATGTCGGTGATCATTTCCCGTGCCCTGCCCGATGCCCGGGATGGCTT
>JALQTQ010000045.1:2977-16991 GCA_023263995.1 Akkermansiaceae bacterium
GCCCGAATCGTGGGGGAAACCATGGGGAAATACCATCCTCACGGCGATGGCGCGATTTATCCGACCTTGGTCAATATGGCCCAACCGTGGACGATGCGGGAGACCCTCGTCGATGGTCAGGGAAACTTTGGTTCGGTTGAGGGCGACGCGCCGGCGGCGATGCGATACACCGAGGCCCGCCTGACCCATATGGGATCGGCCATGATGACCGATCTCGAAAAGGAGACGGTGGATCACATCGCCACCTACGATGAAAATAGCAAGGAGCCGGTGGTGCTCCCGGCTGCCATTCCCAATTTGCTGGTCAACGGGGGGACCGGGATCGCGGTGGGAATGGCCACCAACATCCCGTCCCACAACATGGGCGAGGTGATCGACGGGGTCTGTGCCCGCATCGACAACCCCTACATCTCAATAGATGAGATGAAGGAATTCATCAAAGGCCCCGACTTTGCCTCGGCCTGCGAAATTCGCGGCTTCAAGGGAATCGACAGCTATTTCCGAACGGGACGCGGTAGCATCAAGATGCGCGGGGTGATGGAGGTGGTGGAAGGCGAGACTGGAGCCAGCCGCATCATCATCCGACAGGTCCCTCACGGGGTCAACCGGGCCACCTTACAGGTCCGGATTGCCGAGTTGGTGAAGGAGAAGGTGCTGACCGATATCTCGGGAATGCGGGACCTGTCAGCCGATGACACCTGTATCGAGATCACCCTGAAACGGGATGCCCGCCCGCAGGTGGTGGTGAACCAGCTCTTCAAGCTGACCGCAATGGAGACCTCCTTTGGGGTGAACATGCTGGCCATCCACGAACGGCGGCCTAAGCAGCTTGGCTTGATGGATGCACTCGATGCTTTCATTGAGCACCGACGCGAGGTGGTCATTCGCCGGACCCGATTCCTCCTGCGCAAGGCCGAGGAACGGGCCGAAAATCTGGAGGCTTATCTGCTGGCCCTCGGTCACCTTGATGACTTCATCAAGATGATCCGCGATTCCAAGAATCGGGAAGAGGCCCGCCAGAAGATCAAAGCTTATCATTTTGACCTGCCGGTGGCCGAGGCTCTCGGGGTCTTGATTCGCAGCCAACCGAGCATCGTTGGTGACCAATACATTTTCACCGACCGTCAAGTGAATGCCATCCTTGAGCTGCGTCTTTACCAGCTCACCGCGATGGAGCAGGACAAGATCAAGGGGGAATACGATGCCATCATCGAGGAAATCAAAGACTACCTCGACATCCTCGCCCGCGAGGAGCGGGTGCTCGCGATCATCAAAGATGAGCTTCTCGAAATCAAAGAGAAGTATGCCACCCCTCGG
Organism: Akkermansiaceae bacterium; assembly: GCA_023263995.1. Classification (GTDB taxonomy): domain Bacteria; phylum Verrucomicrobiota; class Verrucomicrobiia; order Verrucomicrobiales; family Akkermansiaceae; genus SW10. Next base: position 4,295 of record JALQTQ010000045.1, read on the forward strand.
CGCTGTCCCATCCTTCCCGATGAGGGCGAGATTGCGATGGAGGATCTTATTTCCAACGACGGCATGATCGTCACCCTGAGCAACCGCGGATACATCAAGCGTACAGCTGCCAGTGAGTTCCGGGTGCAGGCCCGCGGAGGCAAGGGGGTCAAGGGGATGCAGACCCAGAAAGCAGTCGACGAAGAGGAGGCCAACGACTTTGTCGAGCACCTCTTCAGTGCGCAGGCGCACGATTATCTCATGTTTTTCACCAATACCGGGCGGGTCTACGTGGAGCGGGTTTTCGGACTTCCGGAAGGCTCGCGAGCCTCGAAGGGGCGGAGCATCAAGAACGTGCTCGACCTCCAGCCCGGCGAGGAGATCGCCGCGCTCCTCCGGCTGGAATACACCACCGACGAGGAGAGCGGTGAGGACATCACCTTCCGTGAGGATGCCGGGAATGTTTTCTTTGCGACCCGGTCGGGTAAGGTCAAAAAGACGAGCCTGTATGATTTCAAGAACTTCAGGAAGGCCGGCATGATTGCGATCAAACTTGATCAGGGCAACGAATTGATCGGGGTCCGTCTCACCTCTGGAAAGGATGATGTCATGCTCGTCACGAGCCGGGGCATGAGTATTCGCTTCAATGAATCGCAGGCCCGCACGATGGGCCGGAACTCGGCCGGGGTGCGAGGCATCAGCCCGCGCGAAGGAGATGTTGTGGTGGGATTGGCGGTGGTCGACGAAGACGCTCGCCTTTTGGTGGCTTCCGAAAATGGTCTTGGGAAGCGCACGCCCTTTGGCGATTACGCCGCGAAGAACCGGGGAGGAATCGGGATGCTCACCATGAAATGCACCGAGAAGACCGGGTCGGTGGTGGGGAGCCTGGCGGTCCAAGACAACGACGAGTTGATGCTGATGACCAATGGCGGTCAGAGCATTCGTATCCGGGTTTCCGAGGTCCGCGAAACGGGCCGGAATGCCCAGGGAGTGAAATTGGTCAGCCTCAAGGAAGGTGAGAAACTTCAAGCGGTGGCACGGGTGATGCCTGATGAAGGAGATGAGCTCAGCAATGAAGGCGCAGAGCCATCAGACGGGGATGCGGAGGGGTGAGAGCTGACGGTGGCCCATTCAATGCGCCACCTGGTGGGGCGGGTTACGCGATGATGTCGTGAACGACCTTGCCGTGGACGTCGGTGAGTCGGAAGTCGCGACCGGAATAGCGGTAGGTCAGCTTTTCGTGGTCCAGCCCGAGCAAGTGCAGCAAGGTGGCGTGGAGATCGTGGACGTGCACCTTGTTCTTCACGGCAGCAAAGCCGAATTCGTCGGTTTCGCCGTATGTCATTCCGCCCTTGACCCCTCCTCCGGCAAGCCAAACGGAAAAGCCGTGATGGTTGTGGTCTCGTCCATTCTGTCCTTCGGATACGGGAGTGCGTCCGAATTCGCCGCCCCACAGGACCAGGGTGTCTTCCAGTAAGCCGCGCGACTTCAGGTCGCGGAGTAATCCGGCGATGGCCCGGTCGCTGCTTTGGGCCTTCGAGCGGTGTCCGTTTTCCAAGTTGCCGTGGTCGTCCCACGGCTGGCCATTTCCAAAGTACACCTGCACCATGCGGACGCCTCGTTCGACGAGGCGGCGGGCCGCGAGGCAGGAATCGGCAAACTGACCGCTTCCGTAGAGGTCGCGAGTGGCCTTCGATTCCCGGGTGATGTCGAAGGCTTCCTGCGCTTCCGTTTGCATGCGAAAGGCGATCTCGAGCGATTGGATCCGCGATTCCAGTTGGTCGTCGCCCCCCCGATCCGCGAGGTGGATGCGGTTGAGGCGATTGATGAGGTCGAGCTGTTGGCGTTGGGTGCCCGGACTGAGCTGGGTATTGTTGATGTGGTCGACAATGTGTTTCGGGTCGAGTTTATCGATGTGGCAGCCTTGGTAGATCCCGGGAAGGAAGCCGTTGCTCCAGAGCTGGGGGCCGACGACCGGCTTACCCGGGCAGAGGACCACGAAGCCGGGGAGATTCTGGTTTTCTGCCCCCAGTCCGTAGCAGAGCCACGAGCCCATGCTGGGTCGGATGGGCTGAGTGATCCCGGAGTTCATCATGAGGAGGGAGGGCTCATGATTGGGAACGTCGGTATGCATCGAGCGGATGACGCAAATGTCATCGATGCACTTCGCCACTTCGGGGAAGATCTCGCTGACCGGGATCCCCGACTCGCCAGACTGCTTGAATTGGAAAGGTGACTTGAAGAGCCCGCCGGTGCGGCGCTCGGTTTTTCGCTCGGCACCGGGAGGCCTTTGACCATGGTATTTTTCGAGGGCCGGTTTGGGGTCGAAAGTATCCACCTGGGAGGGGCCGCCATTCATGAAGAGATGAATGATGCGTTTGGCCTTGGGCTGAAAGTGGGAGGCTTTGGGGAGCAGAGGGTTATCGGTTGCGGAAGCGGTCTGGTCGGCCAGGACGCTGGCCAGACCGAGCGAAGCAAATCCGCCGCCCGCTTTCCTCAAGAGGTCGCGCCGGCTGATGGTCGGATGGTGGGGAAATGGTTGGGGCATGGAGGAGGCGGGCTTAGTCGAGATACATCAGTTCGTTGCTCGCGAGGATGGCTTGGCAGTATTGTTCCCAGCGCGACAGCTTATCATCCGCTTGCCCTTCGGTGGTGAGGAAGGATCTGGCCACCGTGAGTTCTTCGCTGGAGGGTGCTCGTCCGAAGGCCAGTTGGTAAACCAAGGTGATCTGCCGGGAAGGATCATCCGTTTCAGTGGCCACTTGTTTGGCCAAGGCCTTTGCTTGTGCAATGATGAAGTCGCTATTGAGGACGAAGAGCTGTTGTTGGGGAACGGTGGTCGTGGTGCGGGCTGCGGCCGAGACATTGGCGTCGGGGAAATCGAAGATGCGCAGCATGCCGTTGAGCTGGTGTCGGCTGATGCTGGCGTAGACCGTCCGGCGGCGGTTGCCCGGCTTCAGCTCGAGGGTGGGGCCGCCCATCGTGTCGTCCAGTGTGCCGGCGACGGCGAGGATGGTATCGCGCCAGGCTTCCACTTCGAGACGTCGACGGTCAAAGCGCCAACGCCAGCGGTTGTCGGGGTCCTTTTGCCTGTTCTGCGAGTCGTCTTTGCTGGCTAATTGGTAGGTTGCGGAAGTCAGGATCTGTCGGTGCAGCCATTTGAGGGACCATCCGTTTTCAATGAATTGCCCGGTGAGCCAGTCGAGGAGAACCGGATGGCTAGGGGCATCGCCGAGGACCCCGAAGTTGCTGGCGGTGCCGACTAGGCCCTTACCGAAATGCCATTGCCACACGCGATTCACTATCACGCGGGCGGTCAGGGGATTGTCGGGCGAAGCAATTTCGTGAGCGAGATCGAGCCGGGTGTAGGTGTGTTTCTTGGCTTCTTCGGGATCGCTTGGGCGTGGTTCGTGCGAGATCAACTGAAGGTTGCCTCGGGCGACCCAGTCTCCTTTTGTCTCGGGATTGCCGCGCAGGTAGACCTGCATCGCCTGTCCTCCGCCTCGGATTCCGTGGGCCACCGGGTATTTCGGGAGGGCGTTCTTCCGCAGGGCTTCCAGCTCACCCTCAGCCTCGGTCACTTGGGCCTCTTGGGTTTCGGTGAGGAAAACTTCTCGTGTTTCCTTTTCGGGAACATGGAAGGGAGCGGAACCGTCGAACCAGATGTTTTTGAGCAGGCGCTGATCCTCTTGGTCCAGCTTTCGCATGATTTGGTTGAGTCGATCGTCCTCATTTCGGGCGTTGGCGAGAGCCTCGCGCTCCTCCTCCTCCACCTTGGAAAAGGCCTTCTCGGCTTGGGTGACGAGGGCCTGTATCTGGTCCGCGAGGGAGACGATGCCTTGTGGAATCTGGAGATCCGAGGGCTCTCTCAACTCGCCCGCTTTCGCCGGAACGTCATGCCAGGTCTTGAGTTCGGGAAATCTTCTGGAAAGTTCACCCATTTTCCCGGGGTCGAGGAAATCTTGGAAACGTTTCGCAAAGAAGGGATGAAGACCGACCTGACTGCAATAGTCATCTAAGGAAAACTTGAGTCCTTTGGTTTTGAGGATGGCCAGCCGCCAGCCTTCACGAAAGTAAAGCCCTGCCTGGCTGAGTTGCTTGCGCCCCACCTGCTTTCCCATACCGCGAAGCACGCTTTTGATTTCCGCTTCCTTGTCCTTGATGACTTTTTGGTCTGCTTGATAGGCCTTGACCACTTCGGGCGAGGCGAGAGGGATTTCGGCATAATTTCGTCCCTGGAAGATCCCGGCAAGAGCGTAGTAGTCTTCGATTGAGATCGGATCGAACTTGTGGTCGTGGCAGCGGGCGCATGAAACGGTCAGTCCCATGAAGCCCCGGGTCAGGGTGTCGATGGTGTCATCGAGTTCATCCGCCTCAGCTTTGGCTTTGTCGGAATTCTTGTAATATTGCGCTCCAAGGCCGAGAAACCCCAGCCCGGCAAACTGTCGGAAGGGGTCGTCTGGTGCCGGATCGATGAGATCGCCTGCCAGTTGGAGTTTGATGAATTGATCAAAGGGAAGGTCTTCGTTGAGCATCCGAATGACCCAGTCCCGGTATTGATGGGCGCTGGCCCGCTTCTGCACTCCGAAGGTGTGGGCTTGGTCTTCAGCGTAGCGGGCCACGTCGAGCCAATGGCGTCCCCAGCGTTCGCCGTAATGGGGTGAGTCGAGAAGTTGCTCGACGAGGGTGGCAACGGCGGCCATTTCGTCGACGGCCGAGGCTTTCAGGAAGGCTTCCACTTCCGCCGGGGTGGGAGGTAAGCCGATGAGGTCGAAGTAGAGGCGACGCACCAGGGTGCGTGCCGATGCCCGCGGCACGGGGCTCAGGCCTTCCTTTTCGAGACGATGAAGGATGAAGTGATCCAGGGGAGACTGCACCCAATCCGATTGTGAGACCTTGGGTAGAACCGATTGTTGTCGCGGTTGAAAGGCCCAGTGATCGGGCGCTTCCACTTTGGGCGTCTTCGCGAGAGCGGTCGGCGGTTCATCACGCGGATCCATTGCACCTTCGTCGATCCAGCCCACAAAGTCCGCGATCACAGAGCTCGGCAGGGCTCCGTTGGGTGGCATTTCCGGTCCCTGCTGGTGCAGGGCCTTGACCAGCAGGCTCTCCGCGGCATTTCCGGGAAGGATGGCGGGGCCGGTGTCGCCCCCCTTACGCATCCCGTCCCGGGAATCAAGAAAAAGACCGGCCTTCAACTTGCCTCGGTTGGCGGCATCGACCGAATGGCATTCGTAGCAGTGCTCCACGAGAACGGGGCGGATGCGGCTTTCGAAAAAGTCGAGTTTCGCAGATGGAGCGCCGCCAACAGATCCAACGGTGAGGAGAACCAGTGTGCCGACGAGATGGGCCTGAGGAATCATCGAAATCGAGAGGGTATTGGCGGGTCGGCATGAACCGCCGGAGCCCGGACTGACTCAGCGAAAATGACGGACGGCCAGAACCTGTCTGCCGGTGATCGTGAGCGACGATTCCTACGGCTTTCGACTGTCATTCTATCAGCGGAAAGCCGGGGGTGTGGGATGAATCGGATTCCTTATTTGACCGGCTGAACGGGCTCGGCAAGCGGAGAGACCAGCTGGATGCTCCCGAGATCATGTTCCTGTCCATCCCGGTCCCGGTAGACGACTTGGTAAGAGCCTGCCGGGTAGGAAGAAAGGTCGACCGGCTTTGGGGTGGTCCTGCTCCCTTCGCCAATCACCGAGGTCACAAGGGTGAGCTGGATCTTATTTTCCTTCCGTGTGTGAATGAGTTTGCGGACGCCCATCCCGGAGTTGATCACGGTCGGCTTGGTCGTGACCTCGCGCGTTCCTGAGACGTCGCAGTCCACCATCAGTTGCTGGTCTTCCACCCTGACCTGTATCCCGCCGACACTTTGGATGAAGGCCCAGTCCCGCTTTTTCTGAGTCCAGAATCCAGGCCCGAAGGTGAAGGCCAGAGTGGAGGTGGCGACAAGGAGCAGGGCAACAAGACATTTCTTCATGGCACGGGAAGACGATCCGGGTCTTTCTCACTTTCAGAATCGATCATTTGAATCCTAGCATTGACTGAAGCGATGTCATTCGGACGGATTCGATCGCCTCACTCTCTCAGCCCGGCCATTTTTCGGGCTTTGGCCACGCTCGTTTTGTCGAGTTGGGCCGCGGTGGCGCGGATTGATTTGCCCCCATCCAACTCGAAGAGATAGATGGTGTCGTCTTCGACCCCCACCAGCCTGGCCTTGATTTCGGTACCGGCAGCGCTTTTCCAGGTTTCAACTTGAGTGCCTTCGACCTTGATCATGACCTTGGCTTTTCCGCCATCGAGGAATTTTCCCTCCTTTTGGGCCTTGCGGATGCGGTCGCGGGCGGACTTGAAGATCTCACCGTATTGCTGGCTCTTCATCGCTGGGTAGTCGAATCGTCCAAAGTTGCCCGCGATGGTGGGGTCGGTGAAGATGACGATGGGAACGGAGGCTCCGCCGGTGCGATAGGCGGTCTTGATGAGATCGGGAAGTCCGGGGGTTTCCGAAATGTCGACCACGATGCTTTTGGAGAAGGCAAGGACTGCTTTGCTGGCCGACAAACTGACGGCACCCGGGCAGTCGACTCACGTCGGGGTGGCATTTTTGTCGACGATGACAAAGGCGAGGGGCTGCTTGGCTGCGATGGCCTTTTTCTGGGCTTCCTCCAGTTGCCCGAGATTAAAGGAGCCTCGGGGAATCGGGAAGCCGACGGCCAACGAGCAGGCCATGAAGAGAAGGAGTGGGATGCGGATCATAGTCGATAGGATACCTTGTCTATTGGAAGCCACAAGCCTGCGATGCGGGCCGGGGGCAGCGGGGGCGGCTATTGCGAAGCGACCTCGCGACCATTGATCTTGAGGTCATGAATCGACCAGTAGAGTCCCTGGGCCTTTTTGGTTTGGGTGATGCGAAGGTATCGGGTCCGGGTGACGGGAAAAGGGATGCGGGTGACTTTGGTTTGACCGTCACCGGTGGCCACCGGTTTGCTCCAGCTTTTTCCATCGATCGAGGTCTGCACCTCGTATCCCCGGGGGTAGTCGCGGTCCGAAGAACCGGCATCCAGTGTGATTTGTGAAATCTCGGAAACGCTGGGGAGTTCGATTTGCAGCCACATGCCCGGAGCCTGAACCGCATTGGTGGTGTAGCGGGAGCCGAGGTCGCCATCGACACAGCCGCCCAGCGTGTCGGTCCCGTGGCTGGCGGTGAGTTTCCAGTTTCTTTGATTCGTCAGGACGGGCGGAAAGAGAGCTTCCAGCTCGCTTTGGGTCCACGGCGTGTTTCGGCTTGCATGTTGCTTGCGCAGCGCGGCTACGGTTGCCGCTTTGGTGAGGCCACCCTTGTTTCCAAAGGAGTTGCGGATGTAGGTGGTGACATCGGCGATCCATTGATCGTCATTGGTGGCCATCGCGACCATGAGACCTTCGTATTTTTTCCCGTCGAGATCACCGGTGAGACCGTGTAGCAGGGTGAGAATGGTCGAATCAGACTGGTCGATGAGACGTGGGTTCTGGACGAAAGAGGGTGCGAGCTTGTGACCTTCCTGACCGGGCATCGGAGTTCCCCTTCCATCGGCTCCGTGGCAGGAGAAGCAGAGCTGCTGATAGATCGTTTTGCCGTGGTCCATCGCCTTGGCCAGTTGACGGTTTCGCTTGGCCTGTTCCCGGGCGCGAGTTTGTTCGGCGAGGGCCTCGCCTTGGGCCTTACGCAAATGAGCCACCACCGGATGGTCCTGATTGGCTTCGATCAGAGAGTTGCGGAAGGCGAGCAAGGCTTCGTCAGTTGTTCCGGAAAAGGCGATGGAGTTGATGGCCTGGAGGAGCATTTCGGGGTCTTTTGAAAAATGCGGGGAGGACGTCACGGCCTTGACCACAACGGGTGTTCCGGCGGCGAGAGCCGACTCGGCCACCCGGAGGGCGTTGGTCCGGACCAGACTGGATGAGTCGGCGAGGGCCGAGGCGAGCAGTTCCGGGGTGATTTTTTCCATGCCTTCGAGGGTCCAGAGGGCATGGAGGCGGCCCAGTTCGCCTTTGCCCTTGAGAACGAGGGTCTCCAACTTCTCCACCACGCTGTCTCGGTCTGCTCGCAGGATGATCAGCTTCTGGGCGGTATCCCGCCACCATCCGTTGGGGTGGGAAAGGTGATCGACCAGTTGGGCGGTGCTTTCATCGAGCAGGCGGGGCGGCTTGTCCGGGCGGAAGGTGTCGTGGGTGAGCCGGTAGATGCGGCCTTTCTGGACGTTTTCGGCGAGGCCCCACTTGTCGATGACCTTACGGAGGTAGGAGCCGGGACGGGTCCAGTTGCCTTGCTGGATGATGCCCCGGTGCATGTCGATGATCATCATCGCCCCATCGGGTGAAGTGGTGGCCCAGAGCGGACGAAAATTGATGTCGCTACTGCGAATGAATTCTGACCCCGGGTAGGCATTGCTCAGGACGGTTTGACCACCTTGCCGGGTGACCTTGGCGCGCCGGATGAGTCGGCCGACTGGTTCCGGGATGAGGAGGTCGCCCTTGAGGTCGGGCGGGAGGCGATCGCCCCGGTAGATCCCTTGGCCGGCGCAGCCGGTGAAGTTGTTGAGCCCTCCGCGCTTGTTGACCCGGCGGGAACCGCCCTGGACATCGGGCACATCGGCGATGGGAAAGACCTCGCGGAAGCCCGGGGCCTCTTGACCGGGCAGATCGAGGGCACCGTAGGCGATGGGTTGCTGGAAGTAGAAGGCAGGCTTTTCCCCACCGGCGGCCGAGTAGTAAATCCGCCCCGCGTCGTCGCGCCCAAGTCCCCATTGTCCTCCTCCACGGGGGATTTGTTCGACTTCGAGCACCCCGTTGGTGAAACGATAACGTTTGTTTTCGTAGGTCAGGTAGATCCAGTTATCGAGATTCCAGATCAGGCCGGACGGCTGGTGCTCCATGTTGCCACCGCGTCTTCCGCCTTCGTGGATCTTGATTTCTTCGTCGGCTACGCCGTCCCCGTTGGTGTCGCGATAGGTCCAGAGGTCCAGAGTGTTGGTGATCCCGACCATGATGCGGTCGTCGAGTGGGAGAACCATGCGGGGAAGAAGGAGGTTGTCGATGAAGACACTGTGGCGGTCGTAGATGCCGTCGTTGTCGGTGTCTTCATGACGGGAGATGCGGGACTTGGGGGTCTGCTCATCGGTGGCGTCGGCGTCTTGCATGTAGGTCCGCATTTCCACCACGTAGAGAGCGCCATTGCCGTCCCAAGCCATCGCCACTGGTTCGTGGATCTCGGGATCCGACAGGACGAGCTCAAGGCGGTATCCATCCTGAAGTTCGATCGATTCCAGAGAGGCTTCGGGCGAGAGAAAGCCTTTTTGGTATACGGTTTCACCAGGTTCGGCAGCCAGAAGAGTGGGGAAGAAGCAGAGAAGAAAGCGTTTCATGATGGCGCGTGACCTGAAAAATACGATGGGGGCAGGGAGGAAATTTCAGGCTTGCGTGCCGATTCGGTGTGTTCTTTGGAAGGACTGCTTGCAGAGTGGCCTGCCGACTTGCGGTCTGCGTCCTTTCCTGAAAAGATAATCTCTCAGCGTTCGTATCGCTTGAATCGTTCAATCATGAAACTTGTTACCTTATTATCGCTAGCCATTGCCACCCTCGTCCCGGCCCAGAGCGGTCCGATCCTCAAGAAGGGGGACGTGGTGGCCATTGTGGGGAATGGTCTTGCCGACCGCATGCAGCACGACGGATGGACCGAAACCCTCATTCAGGCGGCCGACCCGGAGCTCCAGTTACGCTTCCGCAACCTGAGCCTGACTGGTGACCGACCCAACAAGTATCCCCGCTCGAAGGGTTTCACCCCGATGAATGATTACCTCAAGCACGTGAAGGCTGATGTCATTGTCGCGATGTTCGGATACAACGAATCCTTCGATACCAAGCCTGAGGACCACGTCAAAGATCTTGCGAAGATGATCGAAGAGTTTCGCAAGACCAAGCCGAATGGCGAAAGCGAACCCACCATCGTGCTTTGCAGCCCGATCGGGCATGAAAACCTGCGGGACCGCAATCTCCCCTCCGGTCGCGCCAACAACAAGCGTCTTCTCGCGATCACCGAGGCCACCCGTCAGGCCGCCAAGGAAAACGGAGCCTTCTTTGTCGATCTCTACAATCCCTCGATCGCCCTCTACTCCCAGGCCAAAACCAACCTCACTATCAACGGCATCCACCTGAATGAGGATGGTAATCGCAAGATTGCCGAGGTCATCGCTAAAGCACTGCTGGGCAAAGAAGTGACCGCCTCGCCATCGCACGAAGATCTTCGCAAAGCGGTCCTCGAAAAGAATTGGCACTGGCACAACCGCTATCGGGCGGTCGATGGAAACGACATCTGGGGTGGCCGTTCCGGCCTGAAGTTCGTCAATGGCCAGACCAACCGTGACGTGCTGGAACACGAGCTCAAGATGCTCGATGTGATGACCGCCAACCGCGACCCCAAAATCTGGGCCACGGCCAAGGGGCAGAAATACCAAGTCGATGACTCCAACACCCCGGCTCCCATCCCGGTGATCTCGAATGTGGGCGGCGGATCGAAAAGCTCCAGTGCCGCCAAAGAAGGCAATCTGGAATACCTCAGTGGGAAAGAGGGCTTGGAAAAAATCACCGTCCCCGAGGGCTTCAAGGTCAACCTTTTCGCCGACGAGAAGATGTTTCCCGAGCTGGCCAACCCGGTGCAACTGCAACTCGATACCAAGGGCCGCATCTGGGCCGCCGCCTGGGCCACCTATCCCAAGTGGGAGCCCCTCAAAAAAATGAACGATGCCCTCCTGATTTTTGAGGACGATGACAAGGACGGCGTGGCCGATCGAGTCAAGGAGTTCGCCAAGGTCCATAATCCGCTGGGCTTCGAGTTCTGGAATGGCGGAGTGATCGTGACCAGCCAGCCCGACATCATTTTCCTCAAGGACACCGACGGAGACGATGTGGCCGATGTGCGCTACGTTCTCATGCAGGGAATCGGATCTTCCGATACCCACCACGCCGCCAACAATCTCATCTTCGGACCCGATGGCGGAATTTACTGGCAGAGTGGAATCTTCCTGCAGCACAACCACGAGACCCCTTGGGGACCTTCTCTGGCCACCGGCTCTTCGGCGATGTATCGCTTTGATCCCCGACGTTACACCGTCTCCTTGGTCGCCGGCAATAGCCCGAACCCGCATGGAACGAGCTTTGACCAGTGGGGCTATCTCTACGCCAACGATGGCACTGGTGGTCGCTCCTACCAGGTGCGCCCGACCAGCAATGGCTTTCGCATGACTCCTCTCGTGAACAAGGAAGTCCGTCCGGTAGCCGCCGATGCCATTATCTCGAGCACCAATTTTCCGGACGAGATGCAGCAAAACTTCATCCTCTGCAACACCATTGGATACCTTGGCATCAAGCACTACCAACTCCACCGCGATGGCTTCCCGGAAAAGAACTACGGCTTCGGTGAAGTCTGGGGCACCCCGGCCGTGGAGCTCTTGAAGAGCAGTGACAAGAACTTCCGGCCAACCGATGCGATCTTTGGCGAGGACGGAGCCCTCTACGTCGCCGACTGGCACAATATCATCATCGGGCATATGCAGCACAACGTGCGTGACCCGAATCGCGACAAGGTCCACGGCCGCATCTACCGTATGGTTTACGAAGGCAAACCGCTCCAGAAGCCCGTCAAGATTGATGGTCTTCCGCTCCCCCAGTTGCTCGAGAACTTCAAGCACCCTGATATGTATGTCCGCCATCGCACCCGCGTGGAAATCAGCGAGCGCGACACCGACGAGGTCATCAAGGCCACCCAGGAATGGGTCGAGCAGTTTGATCCCGCCAAGAAGGAGGACGGCATCCCGATGCTTGAGGCCCTCTGGGTTCATCAGCAGCACAACGTCCGTAACACCGACCTTCTCGGGCTCGTCCTCAAATCTACCGACCCCCATGTCGTCATGGGTGCCAAGACCGTGCAACATTGGTGGGGGCCTGCCGACCCCGCCGCCGGACCACAAGAGCTGGAGAAGGAGAAGGAAATGGAAATCAAGCCCGGCGGTGTGGAAAGCGACACCCCCGAGCTCACCACCGTGCGCGTCAATACCATCGTCGAGAAGATCCAGTTCGACGTGAAGGCCTTTGAACTCGCGCCCGGCAAGAAGGTGAAGCTGATTTTCGTGAACCCGGACTTCATGCCCCACAACTTCATCATCACCAAGCCCGGCAAGGCCGATTCGGTTGCCGCTGCCGCGATCGCCTTGGGAGCTGATGGATTCAAGAAGCAATTCGTCCCGGATACCCCGGATATCCTCGTTGCCAGCAAGTTGCTCGACCAGGGAGAAACCGAGGAGTTGGAGTTCACCGCTCCCACCGAGCCGGGCGAGTATCCCTTCATCTGCAGCTTCCCCGGACACGCCATCCTCATGCGCGGGGTCATCACGGTGAAGTAGGCGAGAGCCAAAAAACACTTTGGGTCACGGGCCGGGGGATGTTCCTCCGGCCTGTTTTCTAGGTGCGGAAAAGGGGAGTGAAACAGCCCTCAGAATCGATGGCGTGCCACAAAAAGGCTCGCCCAGCACGCTGGCTTCCTTGTCAGATCTGCCGAAGTGATCGGAGTTGTCTTTTTGACCTGAATCTTCTTACCTGTCGCGATGCATGAGGATGTTGAAAGGGTCTTGATCGCCGAGGAGGTGATTGGCAAGCGGCTGGATTTCATCGCGCGCCAGATTCA
>JALQTQ010000460.1 GCA_023263995.1 Akkermansiaceae bacterium
TTCCCTGCGAAACGAAATCGCGCAGGAAACAAAGAAAGAAGACATCATCTCCGATGATGCTCCCAAGCTGGCCGAAGTTCTCCAAGTGGCTGATGGCAATTTGGCGGAAGACCTCAATGAGGTCGCGGCGGCCCGTCTCAAACGAATTCTCGAAGCCTTTCCCAAAGCCTTTGGCGAGGATTGGGTGAAGCGGATTCTTTCGGTTTTTGGCACGATCAGCTCCCGCGGGGTTTCCGAAATTGCCAAGCTCTTGATCGAGAGAGACGAGACCGGGAAGCTGAACGAGCACATCAAGGTCGCTCTTTCCCGCCATGCCCTTGGGCCCGACGCTTTGGCATGGATTTGCCGGGAGCGTAGAAAGACGGCGGCCGAGGTCTTCGACGGGTCGGTGGGATCGGTGATCTTGACAGTTCTGGAGCAAGATTCTCTCGACGATGGACCGCGGCGCAGCGGACGGCTTGGGAATCTCCTCCTCGATGACAAGGAGTTGATCGCGGATCTCCTCGACGGGATGGAAATCAATGATGTTCGCAATTTCGCCCGCAAGCTTCTGGCCAGCCCGGCTTTCCCCGACCTCGACCGCAAGTCGCTCATGGCCCGCGTGATCAAAAAAGTCCCGGAAACCCAAGAGATGGTGACGGGTGAGGGCGAGAAGAAAGGCGAGGAAACTCTGTTGGTTTCCTATGAAAGCCTCGACCGTCGCAAGGCCGAATACGAGGAGCTGGTCAACAAGAAGATCCCGGCAAACATCAAGGAAATCGCGGCAGCCCGGGCGCACGGTGATCTTCGTGAAAACTTTGAATATCACGCCGCCAAGCAGATGCAGTCGGTCCTCAACTCGCGTAAGAACGACCTTGAGCGCGACCTCGAGCGGGCCCGTCCAACCGACTTCAAGGGAGCGGATACCTCGGCCGTGAACATCGGCACCCGGGTGAAGGTCTCCATCGAGGGCGGTGGTGAACGCACTCTGACCATGATGGGGGCTTGGGATGGAGACCCTGAAAATCACATCATTTCCTATCTTTCCGAAATCGGTCAGACCCTTCTGGGCAAGATTCTCGGCGATACCGCCCAAATCCGAGACACCAACACCGAGGAGCTGATCACGGTGACGATTGAGTCGATCGAGGCGATCTAATTTCTTCAAAACCATCCTCAAAAAATACCCATGTCAGACACAACCATCGAATCAATCAAAGGACGCGAAATCATCGATTCCCGCGGAAATCCCACCGTCGAAGTCGACGTGATCCTTGCGGGCGGCGCATTCGGCCGTGCGGCTGTTCCTTCGGGAGCCAGCACCGGCGAGCATGAAGCCTGGGAGTTGCGCGACGGTGACAACGACCGTTTTCTCGGCAAGGGCGTGCTCGGTGCAGTGGCCAATGTGAACGAGAAGATTGCTCCGGCCCTCCTCGGTAATTGCGCCACCGACCAAACCTCGATCGATCAGATCATGCTGGCCCTCGATGGAACGCCGAACAAAAAGAACCTCGGGGCCAACGCCCTTCTGGGGACGTCCCTGGCGGTGGCCCGAGCCGCTGCGGCTGCTTCCGGCCTTCCGCTCTTCAAGTATCTTGGCGGTCCGAATGCCAAGGTCTTGCCTGTGCCCATGATGAATATCATCAACGGA
>JALQTQ010000461.1 GCA_023263995.1 Akkermansiaceae bacterium
TCGACCAGTATCTCGGAAAGAAATACGTGGTTCTCTTCTTTTATCCGAAGGATTTCACCTTTGTGTGCCCCACCGAACTTCATCGCTTCCAAGAGGAAATCGCTGAGTTTGAGGCCCGTAACGTGGCGGTCGTCGGGTGCTCGACCGACTCCGAGTTTTCCCACTGGGCCTGGCTCAGCACTCCGAAGAACCAGGGCGGCATCAAGGGCGTTTCCTACCCGCTCGTGGCCGACATCAACAAGACGATCTCGGAAGCCTACGATGTCCTCGCCGGTGAGGAAGTGATCGATGACGAAGGAAATGTGAGTGTGGAGGGTGAACTGGTGGCTTATCGCGGGCTCTTCCTCATCGATCTTGACGGAGTGGTCCGCCATCAGGTGGTGAATGACATGCCCTTGGGACGCTCCATCAAGGAATGCCTCCGCGTCATCGACGCTCTTCAACACTTCGAAGAACACGGCGAAGTCTGCCCAATGGACTGGCAGAAGGGAGAATCCGCCATGACCGCCGATCATGCCGGGGTCTCGGATTACCTTTCCAAGAAGTAACTGTCCCGCTGCGCGCTTTCACGAACCACCCCGTCTTGCCTCGGCAGGACGGGGTTTTCGTGGGCCATTTTCCGGAGCGATCAGCTTTCCTTCGGAAGGCCCGGGTGGAACGGAATCGCTCCCAGTGCTTGCGTCACGGCGGCTTCACAAACTCGACGCACCCACTTGAATTCTCCGGATGCGGATCCGAAGCCATGATGTGGATGTCATCGTGGAATGCGCTAAACTCAACCTTCCCAAGCGAACAAAAGGTCCAGGCAAGCGATGGCTTGGGGCCAACAATTCAAGCTGAACCCAGCTGGAGTGGCTTGATCACATCAAACGATGACCCATCGAGACATCGCGCTCACTCTCTGAGATCGGGGTCTCGCCCCGAGGGATCCTGAACCAAAAAGGCGCCTTGCACGAGGGTCGGCACGGGGGTGTCGACCTCCAAAAACGATAGGGTGGTCAATGGCGAATCGCCCGCTCAGAAGGGCGGTCTTGCTTCCTGCCAGTTCGCCAACCAGACCGAAGCAATCATATGCCATTGCCCTTTTCGCACTTCCCCACTATCTAGCCCCCATGGCCGCCAAAAAAAAATCCGTCTCTGCACCAAAATCGGCTCCTTGGAGTAAGTCCATGCCTGCCAAACAATTCGATTTCATGCGGGAAATTCTGGCCGCCCCCAGTCCCATCGGACTCGAGGGCGCGATGAGCTACGGGGTATTGAAACCTTTCTTCGAACAGATCAAACCAAAGTCCTGGGAAATTCATCAATTCAAGGGCAATGCCGGTCTTGTTCTCGACACTCACCCGGGACGCGACGACCTCACCTCGGTGATGTTCATTGGCCACGCCGATAAGATCCGCCTCCAGGTTCGCAGCATCGACAAGGATGGCAAGATCTGGGTCAACAGCGATTCTTTCCTGCCCTGCACCCTGATCGGGCACGAGGTCAAACTCTTCTCCCAAGATCCCAAAAAGCCGGGCCAATACCACCTGATCGAAGGCGGCACCATCGAGGCCCTCGGCGCAATTCATTTCTCTGAGCCGGCCCAACGCACCGGGGACAAGGGCAT
>JALQTQ010000462.1 GCA_023263995.1 Akkermansiaceae bacterium
TCGTTTTGGATGGAGATCACTCCCCCATCGTCCGGCCCTCCGAGGATGTCGATGGCGACTTCGAGCTGTTCGGCGGAGTAGTTCGAGAGGCCGATCTGCTGAATCAGACCGCGCTTCTTCAGCTCTCCAAAGTTCTCAATCTGGGTCTCCAGGTCGATAGTCGGGTCTTGCCGGTGGTGCTGGTAGAGCTGAATGGAATCCACGCCGAGGTTCGCAATCGACTTCTCCACGGCACCTAGGAGGTGGTCAAGCGAGCCATCCCGGCCCCACTTCTCGCCCTCGCTGCGGGTGATGCCACCCTTCGTCGCAACCACAAGGTTTGCCTTCTGCTCGGGCGTGCCGTCCCACATGTCGATAGCTTCTTTGACAACGAGTTCGTTGTGGCCGATCGTGTCCCAAAACGGGGCGTAAATGTTGGCGGTGTCTAGGAAAGTGACACCCGCATCAAGGGCGGCGTGCATGCCGGGAATGGCATGGCTGTAGCGGCGCTCCGGGTCGGTCGCAGCACGGCCCTTCCAGGACACGTTCATGCAGCCCAATCCGATGGCGCTGACCTGCCAGGGTCCCAGTCTGTGTGTACGCATATGTCCTCCTTGACCTTGTTAGCCGCCCATGCCCGAGAGTTTGGCCTCAGCTTGCTCTAGCGAGGCAGAGGGGATTATTGAACCTGCCCTCCATAAATCTAGTCCGCTCTGAGGAGAGGCCCCGACTGCTCTCCAGAGACACACGTAGGGCCCGGGCCTGTCATTGTGGGGCTGTAGCCGTCTGCCTTTCTCGGGAAAACGCGTGATACCGATCGGCAACTCGTCGCATCCTCACCACCATGGCCGCCGACGGAACCACGGAACCCGAGAGGTAAGTGCTTAGACGAGACGGCGAAGTACCTATCGCTTTTGCAAAGTTCTGTCGCGTGAGGCCAGAGCGACGCCAGGACGATTCCACCGTGTCTTGGACTTCTTTGCGCTCGGAGGCCTCTACCCGATCTCGAGCGTCCTCCAAAACGAGGCGAAAGAACGCACTCACGTCTTCCAGGTCGGAGTAACCCAAGTAGATTTCGAGGTTTCGGGCCACCCTGCCCCAGGGGTCGAGCCTGATGAAATCAATCAATGGCGCCCAATCGAGGATGTTTCCGCGTTCAATGACCGACACCATCCCCTCATAGGGCCAGGTGTCAACGGGGTCGTTCGGGCTCCCATCGACGTTTCGAAAAAGGTCAGCCATCGCGACCCGCCAGCTCGAGGGCGAGGGCTTTGAGCACGCTTGTCACTGCCGACCAGTCATGCCATTGGGGCGAGAGGCCCTTGTAACGGGGTAGTTCATCAATGACTGGAGCGTCGATCGGCTTCGGGTTTGCGAGGACCAAGATGAGCGCAGTCAATACGTCGCCGTCTTGTTGGGATCGCAGTTGGTAGTAATCATCGATACCTCGCAGAATCTCGACACTGTCCTCAGTGCCCAACCGAGTCGATAAACCCGCCACATCAAGGAAATCACGGACGGCTCCCCGATCCACGAGGAGGAACGCTTTGATCCGGAGGATTTCGGGAAGTGTCGGGACACGGAGGGTCTTTCCACTCGGGGTGAATATCTCCTCTACCTC
>JALQTQ010000463.1 GCA_023263995.1 Akkermansiaceae bacterium
CCTACGGCTGGGAGCAAGCCGACTGGACGGCCACCGATCTTTCCGAGCAGGTGGGAACGGTGAGTTTCACGGTGAACCATCTCGGCCGCGAGCTGGGTCGGGTGCAGTTGGGAATTCCCGGTCGTCACAATGCCTTGAATGCCTTGGGTGCAATTGCGGTGGCCCATTGCTGCGGTCTCGACTTCGGGGTGGTCAATCGTGCTCTGTCCTCGTTTGCCGGGGCCAAGCGGCGCTTTGAGACCAAACATCTGAGCAAGCGATTCCGCATTGTCGATGACTATGGACATCATCCCACCGAGGTGGCCGCGACCCTGCAGACGGCCGCCAGTTATGGAAGCGGCCGGGTGGTGGTCTTGTTCCAACCTCATCGCTTCAGCCGAACTCAAAAGTTGGCCGACCAATTTGGAAAAGCCTTGCAAGCTGCGGACCTCGTTTTCGTGACCGATATTTATGCCGCGAGCGAGGATCCCATTCCGGGAGTGAGTGGACAGACCATTGTCGATGCGGTGAAGGCCCATGGCGACACCCCGGTCACCTTTCTGCCCGACCTTTCGACGGCCCACCATGCCGTGGGCAATGCCCTCACCGAGGGTGACTTGTTTCTGACCTTGGGAGCAGGAAACGTCCACGAGGTCGGCACTCGGATCGTCCGTGATCTCGAAATCATGGAACAACTCTTGAACGAAACGGGTCTGAGCGCGTTCAGGCTTTACGAATCGATGTCGCGGCATAGCACGATGCGCGTTGGTGGTCCGGCCCAGTTCTGGATTGAGCCCCAGACCTTCCATCAATTTGCGGAAGCGGTGTCCTTCTTTAAGGCTCGTGGGATTCCGGTCCGGATTGTCGGGCGCGGGTCCAATCTCCTCGTCCGCGATGGGGGGATTCGAGGGGCCGTCATCCATCCATCGGGTGGGGTGTTCGCAGCGGTCACGGTGAAGGGAAACACGATCACGGCCGGAGTCGGGGTGCGTTTCAAGAAGGTCGCGAACGTGGCCCGGGAACAAGGGATCGGCGGGTTCGAGTGGATGGAGGGGATTCCGGGGAATGTCGGAGGGGGCTTGCGGATGAATGCCGGAGCGATGGGAGTGCAGACCTTTGATCAGGTGGTTTCGGTGACCTTCCTCGACGAGGACGGGGCGATTCGCACTCGCGGGCGCGAAGAGATCGCAGCCTCTTACCGCAACGTGCCCGAACTGCGGCGGAACTATGCTCTGGAGGCGACCTTTGCAGGTCAGCCGTCGGAAATCGACGAGATTCAGAAGAAGCACGACGCGTCCCGCCATCATCGCAACACCACCCAACCCAAGGCCGCCAGCGCGGGATGCACTTTCAAAAACCCGGCGGGCATTGGAGCAGGGCAGTTGATCGACGAGCTGGGCCTGAAGGAGACCGGGGTGGGAAGGGCCGAGGTCTCGCCCGAGCATGGCAACTTCATTGTCAATCGGGGTCGGGCGACGGCCCGCGAGGTCCTGGCATTGATTGACCACATCAAGGCGACCGCGAAAGTCGAGCGTGGGGTGGAGTTGGAAACCGAAGTCCAGATCCTGGGCGAGGATGAGATTGTCTTTTAGGAGCTGATCTGTTGGTCAGCGG
>JALQTQ010000464.1 GCA_023263995.1 Akkermansiaceae bacterium
ATTGCCGAAGTAGCCGAATTAGCTGGAGACCAGACGGAGTTCTATCGCGAGGCCGCCCGGGTGGCCACCCGATGGAAAGGCGGTCCCGAATTCGAAGACCTTTATCGAACCCGCGACGAGATCTGCTTCCGCCCGGACCGCCAGCCTGTTCCAGTCGCTGAGCCTGAAAAATCCCGCATCCTCAGTCTCCTTCGCTCCTTGACCCCCCTGGTCATCGTCGGATTTTTTTTCCTGCTGCCAAGCGGCCGGGCACAGGCCCTGCCCGATGACCCGGCGCTGGCCAAAGAGGAAATCCTGGCAGCGATGAAGACAAAGCCCGACGCCGGACACTACCACAACCTCGCCATCTGCGAGAAGGCCCTCGGGAATCCGGGCCAGGCCGCCTTATGGGGATACCGTTTCAAGCTCCACGGAGGGGACGCCGGGGAATTACTCCAAAACCTCCCGGGATCACGCGAGAAAAATGACGCTTGGCCTGCTCGCTGGATCGCTCTCCTTCCGCGCGCCCTTTATCTCCAACTCATCTTGGCCGGTGCCTGGAGCCTCCTCGTGATCACGGTGTTGCGCCTGACCCGTCCCGATCGCACCCCCGCAGGGATGATCGCCGGCCTCTCGATTTTCGTAGGCCTGGCTCTCGCCATCGGTTCGGCGGCATGGTTCTGGTATCCCGATGAAATCAGCTATGCTCCCTTGCAGGAACTTGCGGTCGTGACCGGGGATTCGCCGGTGCGGAATGCCCCCCACGACGGCGCCGGGACCATCCGCGACACCCCGGTGGGGAGCCTCTGCCAAGTCAGCGGAACGCGGGGAGAATGGGCCCGAGTGGTTTTGCCCGGAGGCCTCGTCGGTTGGATCAAAGAATCCGAAGTGGAGGAAATCCGAAAAGCCGATCGTTAGAATCACGAAGCCGAGGCACCGGTCTTTTCGGGCGGCTTTTGGGCCTTGGTCTTGAAGGTCACCTTCTTTTCGCCCTTCTTGACCTTGGCGGTGACGTGGTCGCCTTCCTTGACTTCGCCTCCGAGGATGGCCTCGGCGAGCGCCATGCTGGCCAGGAGCAGTTTCGGGTTTGCATTTAGCATCCAGTGCACGCACGCCACTCTTCAGCTGAAGGTCAGTGCCTTCGCGACGAGAAAGCTTGCACTTGGGTCCAATATATCGAGCCATGGTATTAAATCCTCAGTGCTGGCGGCGTTATACGCGACGCTTCTTCGGCGGACGACATCCGTTGTGCGGAATCGGCGTCACGTCGACAATATTTGTGATCTTGTAACCGCAACCGTTGAGCGCGCGAACAGCAGATTCGCGACCGGGGCCGGGGCCCTTGACTTCAACGTCGAGGTTCTTCAAACCGTATTCCTTGGCAGCTTCGCCTGCTCGCTCTGCAGCCACCTGGGCGGCGAACGGGGTCGATTTACGCGAACCACGGAAACCCGAACCACCTGCAGTGGCCCAGCTCAGGGTATTGCCCTGACGGTCGGTGATGGTCACGATCGTGTTGTTAAACGATGCGTGGATGTGCGCAACGCCATCAACAACCTGCTTGGTAATCTTACGCTTGGTCGTTTTGGCATTCTTGG
>JALQTQ010000465.1 GCA_023263995.1 Akkermansiaceae bacterium
TATTCTTTTTCGGGGGACGCAAGTTGGTGGCCGAAGGAGCGGCCATGCGCGGCAGAGGCAAGGAGGGCAGATTGGGCTGGGGCATGGGGTCTAAAGGTTGCGGGATAAGGCGGCTTGGGCTTTGGCGGCGGCTTCTTCCGCCCGCTTGGCGATTTCCTCTGGAGAGGGGAGATTTTCGAGCACTTCGGCAGGGATGGTCCCATCGCCCGCCAATTTCACGAGGCATTTTTTGCGCTCAGTCAGGGCCTTGTCGGGACTGCGTTCCTTGGAGAAGCGCGACTTGGCCTTGTCGCTCCGGTTGCGCAGACTTGAGTAAATGTCTCCGCCGAGGAGCGAGGAAATATCCACCTTCATCTTCTCCCGTTGCAAGTCTTGATCCGAGACCTCGTCTCCGTTGATGGGGCCGCCGGAATATTTCGGGAACATGATCGCGACCTCCGGGCAGACCCTCGAGCAGGCCGGGCAGTTCGTTTTGCAGTTGTCGTTATTCTGAACCTGGATCCGATGATCTTCGTCTACCCCGTAGACGTCGAAGAGACAGAAGCTGAGACATTGCATGCAATTGGTGCAGCGATCGTAATCGATGACCGGGAACCAGGGCTTCCAGTCCCCGGGTTGGTTCATCGCTCGGCCATCGTCCTCGCGATGGCGATCAACGAGATCCAGAATCTCCGCTGCGCCCAGTCCGGAGATATCGAGAGCGGTCAACTTCACCTTGCCCGCTTCATCTTCGATGACGGGCGAGGTGCCGCCAAAGTCTGCGAGGACCAAAAGATGGTGGCGCTGGGGAGCAACCGCAACGCCACCATCGGACGAGACCCGAGTGACGGCGTATCCCCGGTCCAGAAGACCGGACATCATGGCAAAGCGCAATTCGGCCGCAACAGGATGGCTGTCATGGCCTTCATACAGGATGACCTCGAGAGGAATGGCGTCGTTACTAACCATGGTTTTCAGCGGGAATGAGAGCTTGGGTGGCTTCTTCCACCGATTGCTCTCTTAAATTGACGATTTCCACTTGTTCTTTCGGCAGGGGTGAACCGGCGGCGTGGAAAAGCCAGCGCACCGCCCGGGGATAACACGCGACGATCCTGACCGGGCCTTGTTCCGCCTGAGTCGCCAACTCGGCCAAACGGGGATCTCGCCGCGCCGACATTTCACACAGGTCGGAAACGGCTTGGACCGGGGTTTGGCTTTCGCAAAGTTTGCGCAACACCCCGTCTTTGACCTCCCGGGGGAGAACATTGGCGTAAGCGCAGCGGCAATAGATGATGGGAGTTTTTTCAGGCATTACTTTTCTGCGAGCGGAGGTCGGCCTGCCGTTGCTTATCAAGCTCCTGGTAGGCTCCAAAATCGTGATACCAAAACCTTTTGGCGAACTTGTACATCCAGTGCTTTTCCGGAATCGGCTCCTCCTCCGGGAAATCTTGGCTGACTCGGGGAGTCATCGAAGCCAGTTTGAACTTACTTGATTTGTTGTTTCACTTATTCTCTTGGTTAAAGTTAAACCATCATCTAACCATGATTTCTCAAAATATGAACCAACCAAATCTGCAGATTTAACTT
>JALQTQ010000466.1 GCA_023263995.1 Akkermansiaceae bacterium
CCGGGCAATGGCACTTTTCTTTGGTGAAAAATCCGGGCTAGGGTGTTTCCCACGCCGCTTTCCTCGATCCCGATGGTGTCGGTGTCCCCACCGGCTCCAGGGACGCCAAAGAAGATGCGTTCCCCTCCAAAATCGTAACTACTGATGCCCGACCAGAAAGCTCCTGCCGAACGGTTGATCTCTACCGAGTAGAAAACGACTCCGGCTCCGCGGGCGGCTCCGTTTCCTGGGACCACTTCATTGGTTGGTTTTTTTTGACGCCCTCACGCTGCGCGTGAGGCCAACCAATCGCCACTCTATTTTAACGATCCAGGGGACAGTTCCGACTTTTTCGCCAACCTAAATTGCGCTGGAAACTTGAATCCAAGAAATGAATTAAGCCCCGATTTATCTTGAGACGTTGAGGAAAGGGTCCTTCTACCCTCCACAGCCACAACACGGCAGAAAAAATTCCGAGAATTATGGTGGCGTGTTTTGTGGTTCAAAAATGGTTCAATGCTCGATCTTAGCCAACATTTTGTTTCTTTGTTTTTAGCTAGGACTGGAGCGGCAATGGATTTTGACGGTTTGCTAAATAATGAGCATGCAGTCGCCGTAAGAGAAGAAGCGGTAACGTTCTTCGACGGCCTTGGCGTAGGCTTCCATGATCAGTTCATGGCCCGCAAAGGCTGAGACCAGCATCATGAGGGTGCTGCAGGGCAGGTGGAAGTTGGTTTGCAGCGCGCTGACCGTCTTGAACTCGAAGGGAGGATAGATGAAAATGTCGGTCTCGCCGTGGCAGGCTGCGATCTCTCGGTCCCGGGCGAGGTGTTCGAGGACTCGGGTCACGGTCGTTCCCACGGCGGCGATCTTCTTGGCAGCCTGCATTTTAGCGGCCGCTTCCTCGTGGAGCACGTAGCGCTCGGAATGCATGTCGTGGTCCCGCGGGTCCTCGGCCTTCACCGGGCGGAAGGTGCCTACCCCGACATGCAAAGTGAGGAAGGTATGGTCGAGCCTCGAGAGCAGTTCCGACGTGAAATGCAGTCCCGCGGTCGGAGCAGCGATTGCGCCTTCCTCCTTGGCGTAGACCGTTTGATAGCGGTCGCGATCGGCTTGGTCGGGATCTCGCTCCATGTAGTGAGGCAGGGCCAGGCGCCCGTGCGCGTCGAGATCAGGTGGAGTGTCCCATTCAAGGAGTCGCTCTCCCTTGTCGTTGATTTGCACCACTGTGCCAGTGCTCGCGCCGACCTCAATGGTGTGCCCGTTTTTCATCTTTTTGCCGGGTCGGACGAGGCACCACCAATGCGTCGGGTCGGGCGCGTCAGTGCGGACCAATTCAATCTTTCCGTCGTTTGAAAAAAGCCGGGCTGGAATGACCTTGGTGTCGTTGAGGACGAGGAGATGGTCGGGAGGCAGAAGGTCGGGAAAGTCGCAGAAGCGATGATGCGAAATCTTCCCGCTGGCGCGCTCGATGAGCATCAGGCGAGAGGCCGCCCGTTCATCGAGCGGGCGCGAGGCGATGAGTTCCTTGGGAAGGTCGTAGTGGAAGTCGGATAGCTTCATGAGAAGGAGGAAT
>JALQTQ010000467.1 GCA_023263995.1 Akkermansiaceae bacterium
CGGGAGCGCGAGGGTTACCGGTCGAGGGTGGCGGGCTCTTCTCACTGCGTAAGCTCAAGGTGCAGGCTTTGGAGTGAGTCCTGCTCGAGAAGACGGAAGCCATTTTGTTACCCGGCAATTTGCCGAGATGGTGCGGGAAGGGAAGACCTCCTCTGCCATCGGCGACCGTTCCCCCCGCGAAAGATCAGATGGCTGGCTTTCTTCCAATTGCGAAGTGAGTGGTCCGTCTCGGGCCGTTCGAAGTAATGAGCGAGGAAGT
Organism: Akkermansiaceae bacterium; assembly: GCA_023263995.1. Classification (GTDB taxonomy): domain Bacteria; phylum Verrucomicrobiota; class Verrucomicrobiia; order Verrucomicrobiales; family Akkermansiaceae; genus SW10. The sequence goes on from JALQTQ010000467.1 coordinate 260, forward strand.
GGAGGCCTCTTCCATCTCAAGGCACTTGAGCGGGTCGCGCTAGCAGCGGATCGATTACCGGACGGGGAGGTTGAAAGCCGGCTTGGGCTGGGACTCGGTCTCGACGTCGATTTCACCGAGGACGTATCGAAAGCCCTCGACCCACATCTTGAGGATCTCCGGATTGTAGAAGACCTCCTTGTTGTGGCCGAAGGCGCTCACGAAGACGCGGCCCTTGCCGAACTTTTTGACCCAGGCGAGGGCGTAGTCGTTGTCGGGTCGCGGTCCCCTTTGCGTGGCGTTGACCTCGCTGTTCATGTCGAGCGCCATCAGGACGCGTTGGTCGGCGCGTTCGAAGTCCTTGTAGACGTATAGCTCGTCCTTGAGCTTGAAGCCCTTGCCGTCGTGCACATTCGCCACGATAGGATGCTTGGGGTCCTCATTGGCGATGTCCCAGGTGCCGCTCGCACCCCAAGGATGGCTGCGGAAGTTGCCCCCGATCATTTCGACATACTCCGGCCAGCCGCCGTCGGTGGCAGAGTGGATGGCAAAGACGCCGCCGCCATTCTTCACATAGCTGATGAGAGATTCGCGCAGAGCCTCGTCCTTCAACCCTTTCTGGATGTGGGTGTTGTTGTTGAAGCAGATGGCGTCGAAGGTTTTGATCGTTTCCGGTTCGAAGTTGGCGAGGTCATCCGAGAACACCACCTCGAAGAGGCTGGTCTTTTCCGCCATCACGCGGAGCATCGTCTCGCCGGTGGGGATGGAATTGTGGCGAAATCCGTAGGGCTTGGAGAAGCAGAGGATGCGGTGTTTCTTGGACGGCGGAGCCACCTCGGACGGCAGATTGGTGGCCACCAGCTCGGCCTCGGTGGGTTTGGAGTTGGTCGCGGCGAAGACGCCCAACACGGCAATGGGAAGGATGGCAAGGAGGAGGACCTTTTTCATGGACAGGAGTAACGCCCGGAGGTCGACGATCTTTCGCCACACCGCGCGGATCGGGGCTTCCAGCAGGCTATGAGTGCCCTGTGGCCTGCTAGCCGCTCATGCGACGCCAGACGGCCAGAGCAACAACGATCAGAAAAACGATCCCGAGGACGATCCGACCGGACCTCTTCTCGGCGGCCTTGCATACCATTCAGAGCATGCGGGACAATCGCGCAGGTTCCCGATTGGGCAAGTTCCCGCTTTAGAGTTTTCGTGGGCGGCGTTTCAGGTTTAAAACTCCGTCGTGCCAGCTGCCGACTACATCGTCACCATCGGACTCGAGGTTCATTGCCAGATCAAGACCCGCACCAAGATGTTTTGCGGCTGTG
>JALQTQ010000468.1 GCA_023263995.1 Akkermansiaceae bacterium
TCGAAGCATACGTCACCGTGCGCCAACACGGATCAGGAGTCTTCTAGACGCGACGACCAACGCCGGGATGTCCCCACCGGTGTCCAAATTCCGTGAAATGCGCCATTTGCGACTTCCCACATAACGGAGGGTCTCGGCGTTGACTCACCGCCCTCGTTCAAATGGCTCGTTCTGCCCTAGAATCCAAGTTCTTACTGCTCTGGCGGGTTGCCCAGGGACCTCCTCTGGAGCGTGAATTTCGGTTCCATCCAACTAGGAAATGGCGCGCCGATTTCTCACATCTGGAATCCCGCACGCTGATCGAGATCGAGGGCGGAATCTTCATGCGGAAAGGCGGCCGCCACAACCGGGGCACTGGCTACGCCAAGGACGCCGAGAAGTATCTCGAAGCCGCCCTGCAAGGCTGGACCGTCCTGCGCCTCACCGAGAAACAGCTGGAGATCGGCTTCGTCGAACGGATCGTCGCCTATCTTCAATCTCGCAATGATTCTTCAGGGACCTAAGTTTTGTTTCTGACTGCCACGAACAGCCCTTGTGATGAAACTCTTAATCCACCAATACGACAGCGAACTCCGAAATCTAGCGGAAGATGCACTTGAAATCCGCGTGCTGATCGCGTTTATGACCGAGGCAGGGCTGTCTTGGCTTCCCAGAGAAAAGATCAAGGTTGTCGACTGTATCGTTGGAACGGGTCTTGGGATCACGACCCCCGAAGCCATCCGCACTCTGATGGATGGGGGTGCGAACGTGCACGTCTTCCAGGATTGCTCGCGACTTTTCCACCCCAAGGCTCTTTATTTTAGGACCCAGGAAGCTGAGCATCTCGTCGTAGGTTCGAACAACCTCACGGCCTCGGGTATTTCCAGCAACTACGAGCTGAGCACGCTTTCGACCAAGAACGAAAGTAATGCCGCCGCTTTCCAAGACTTCCTTGCCCACTTCGAGAACCTAAGGCGAGAAGCCGCCTGTGGACGTCCAGACCAACACTTTTTCGAGAATTACCGTCCAAAGCCTGTTCAACAAGAACTCAACAAGAAGCTGCAAGCTCAGGAAATCGTTCCAATCCGGAAGGAGTCGGGAAATACGGGGGCAGAGGAAGTCCGGAGCGGTGAGTCAGTGAGGGACCTTTTGAAAACGATCGCTGAGCAATTCCCCGTTGTAAAAGCTGCAACAAGAAGGGGAACCAAGATTGCTGACCATCCCCTTAAAAAACTGAATGACGACCAACTCGTCGCCCAACTTCAGACGATTGTTCATCGGGCCTCATCCGGCCGCCTCGAGGCAAGATCATCCCTCAATCAAGGTGGCAACTGGAGGATCACTCCGCTGATTTCGGCAGTCGATCAAAGCAGGGAACCTTGGGATCGCACATCAAGCGATGGGCGGCTTGTTCTCCAACTCCACTTTGGAGCTGACTTCAAAGATTTGAGAGCCAGTCTGGTCCTCCAATATACCATTCCCATTTCCGAAAAGACCGGAGTCATGCCCGATCCAGTTCGCAAACGGTTTGATCGACTCATTGATCGCCTGAACGGATTCGTGGA
>JALQTQ010000469.1 GCA_023263995.1 Akkermansiaceae bacterium
ATGACCCTTGCGCTGGCCCAAGGTGTAAAGGTGCAGACCGTCGTGCCGCCCAAGGACCTTGCCCTCGAGGTCGATGATCTCTCCGGGTGAATCGGGAACGTGGTGCCGGAGAAAGTCACTCATCTTGATGTTTCCAATGAAGCAGATACCCTGAGAATCCTTCTTTTCCGCTGTCGGGAGATCGAAACGCCGAGCCACCTCACGCACTTCCGGCTTGAGCATCTCACCTGCCGGGAACCGGGCGTGCTTCACTTGGTGCTGTGTCATCATGGCGAGGAAATACGATTGATCCTTGTTGGGGTCGGCTCCTCGCAGGAGATCGGCGGCTCCATCAGCTCGCTCGCGCCGCCGTGCGTAGTGGCCCGTTGCCACTGCCTCGAAGCCCTGATCCAAGGCGTATTCGAGAAAAATCCCGAACTTCATTTCGCGATTACACATCACATCAGGATTGGGCGTGATACCGTCGCGGTAGCCCTCGAGCAGATAATCGACGATGCGGGCGCGGTATTGATCAATCAAATCCACCACCCGGAACTCGATGCCGAGCGTCTTGGCGACCGCATGGGCATCTTCGAGATCACGCTCCCACGGGCACTCGCCGGGCAAGCCTTCCTCGTTGATCCAGTTCTTCATGTAGGCTCCCACCACCTCGTGCCCCTGCTCGATCAACAAAGCGGCGGCCGCCGAGGAATCCACCCCGCCCGAAAGTCCGACCATGATCCGTGCCACGGGGACTCCTTACCCTGCGCGACCGCATCTCGCAAGCCGGCGAACTCCTTCTGCCTGCAAATCTCGTCAGGCGAAGACCTCCAGAGCGGCCTTCCCCAAGCCGTCCTTGGTGGCATAGAAAGGTCGACCTTCGATCTCAAACGAGGTTTTCGGCGATATGCCCATGGCGTGAAAGATCGTGGCGTGCAGGTCCTCCAGGCTGAGGGGGTTTTCCACCGCAACAAAGGGCCGTTGGTCGGCTGTCCGCCCATACTGGAATCCTTTTTTCACCCCGCCACCAAACATCAGGACGCTACTCCCCCCGGTGAAATGACGGTGCTGGCCATAGTGCTTCATATCAGTGATGCGGTCGACCTTGTAACGGGTCTGGTCCCGCGCGTTGGACCCGGGAACCCCCTCGATCATCATGTCGCGGCTGAACTCGCTCGCAATGATCACAAGGGTCCGGTCGAGCATGCCCCGCTCCTCGAGATCGCGAATGAGTTGGGCGATGGGGCGGTCAATTTCGCTCTTCAGGCGCTTCAGGGTTTCGTGCCCTTTTTCGTGGGTGTCCCAGTGCTCAAACGGCTGATATTCGGTGGTGACCTCGATAAAGCGGGCCCCCGACTCGGCGAGCCGCCGCGCCAACAAACAGCCTTGGCCGAAACGAGTCGTTCCGTAGGGTTCGGCCGACTTCGGATTTTCCGCGGTGAGATCAAAAGCGCGCGCCTCCTTCGAACTCAAAAGCCGGTGCGCTTTTTCCATCGAACGCAACATTGATTCCTGCTGATACTCACTTCCACTCTTGCCGACCTGGCTCTCCTCGACAAG
>JALQTQ010000046.1 GCA_023263995.1 Akkermansiaceae bacterium
TTCTACGCCCGCGCCAACCGTCGTCGCAAAGACCTCGAAGCCTGGCGCGACACCACCCTGCAGGTGAGCGGTCGCCTCGATCCCACCATCGGAGGAAGACCCTACGAACTCGACCAACCACCATTCCCGGGCCGGCGCACCGTTTATGCCAGAGTCCGGCGCGGCTTTCTCCCCCCCGTCATGCGGGCCTTTGATTTCCCCGGATCCGAGGAAGCCCTCATGAAACGCTCCCAAACCATCACCCCAACCCAAGCCCTCTACCTCATGAACAGCCCGTTCCTGCACGGCGAGGCCAGTGCTCTGGCTCGGCAACATCCCTCGGTGACCGAACTGTATGAAACCATCCTGCAGCGGGAACCGTCTGCCGAAGAAAAAAAGCGCGCCGAGGCTTGGCTGGCCCGCGCCCGTCCCAAGCGCACCACCGGATCATGGGACTATGGCTACGTCCACCAGAGTTCCGACGAATTCCACTCCCTTCCCCACTTCGAAAACGGCCAATGGCGTGGACGCCAACCCCTGCCCGACCCTGAACTCGGGTGGCTCAACTGGAATCAAGTAGGCGGACACCCCGAAAGCGACCGCCACGCCGTCCTCAAGTGGACCGCCATCGCAAGTGGAACTGTCAACATTTCCGGCGACCTTCAGGTCCCGACGCCCCAAGGAAACGGGGTGACCGCCCGCCTCATCGGGCCCCACCAAAACCCTCTCGGGGCATGGAACGCCGAGCCCGGTCAAACGATCTCGGTGCGAGTCGAGGACGTCGCCATCGAAGCGGGCCAGGAACTGCGCTTTGTGGTCGAGAGCCGGGGCGATGCCTCTTTCGACAGCTTCCACTGGGCTCCACGAATCTCCGACGCCCGCGGCCTCCTCGCCGATGCCGCTGCCGACTTCTCCGGCCCCGGCCTCGCTCCGCTGGCCCAGCTGGCACAGGCCCTCGTGCTCAGCAACGAATTCTTCTACCTCGACTGACATGAACTCCCCCCACCATCCCTTCGGTCACGGCGGCTTCATCACTTCCCGTCGCGAGTTCCTCCAGTGCTGCGGCATGGGACTGGGAGCGCTCGCCGCGCCCACCCTGGCCGGACAATCCCTCAACCCCCTCACCCCGCGTATTCCCTCCACCGCCGGAAAGGCCAAGGCCGTTATCCACCTCTTCATGAACGGTGGCCCGTCCCAGGTCGACACCTTTGACCCGAAGCCGGAGCTGACAAAGTATCACGACCAGAAGATCCCGCTCGAACTAAAAACCGAGCGCCCCACCGGAGTTGCTCTGGGGTCGCCCTTCAAGTTCCAAAAATACGGCGAAAGCGGACTGGAAATCTCGGAGCTCTTCCCCCACGTCGCCAAATCGGCCGACGACCTTTGCGTCATTCGCTCGATGCACGCCGACGTCCCCAATCACGAACCCTCACTCCTCCTCATGAACTGCGGGGAGTCCAGACTCTCCCGGCCCAGCGTCGGATCTTGGGTCACCTATGGCCTCGGGACCGAAAACCAGAACCTCCCCGGATTCGTCTCGATGTGCCCCGGCGGATACCCGATCTCGCGCACTCAGAACTGGCAGTCCGGCTTCCTCCCCGCCGCCTACCAGGGCACCTACATCGACAGCCAGAAGAAGGACCCGCGCGAGTTCATCGAACACCTCACCCCGAAACAGCTCAATCGCAAACGCCAGCGCGACCAACTCGACTTCCTCCGCCAACTCAACGAGGACCACGCCGCCACCCGCGATTACGATTCCGACCTCGAGGCCCGCCTGCAATCGTTCGAATTGGCCTATCGGATGCAGCTTGAGGCAACCGACGCCTTCGATGTCACCAAGGAGCCCAAATCGATCCGCGAACTTTACGGCGACACCCTGCAGGGCCGCCAGATGCTCATCACCCGACGGCTGGTGGAGCGCGGTGTTCGTTTCGTGCAAGTCTGGCACGGGGCCGGACAACCATGGGACAACCACGACGACCTGGAGAAAAACCACCGTCGCCTCGCCCGCGAATGCGACCAGGCCATCGGGGCCCTTCTCATCGATCTGAAACAACGGGGGATGCTCGATCAAACCCTCGTCCTCTGGGGCGGCGAGTTCGGCCGCACTCCGGTGGTGGAGATGCCCAAGCCCGGTAGCAACGCCGGCAAGATCAACGGCCGCGACCACAACCACTACGGCTTCACCACCTGGATGGCCGGCGGCGGAGTGAAAGGTGGCCACGTCCATGGAGCAACCGACGACTTCGGCTTCCAAGCCGTCAAGGACAAGGTCCATGTGCACGACCTCCATGCCACCATGCTCCACCTCCTCGGCTTCGACCACGAAAAGCTCACCTACCGCTACAGCGGCCGCGACTTCCGCCTCACCGACGTGCACGGCCACGTCGTGAAGGATATCTTGGCCTGAAACCCGGGCTCATTGCTGCCCCGGCGCGACAAACTGGCAGACCCGAAAAAGCCAGAAGCCAAAGGGACGCCCCCCAGCTTGAGCTTCCGGGAATCAACTGCAAGTTTCTGTCATGGCTCAAACTCCAACCCGCCAGACGAAAAAGTGAAGCGACGACTCATCACCCTCGTGGTTTTCAGCTTGAGTCTCCCCGGAAGTTTCCTCGCCCTCTCTTTCATCCTCGAACCACGAATGGACAATCCTCTCCAGCACGACTTCGTGGGTGCAGCTCAGCGGGGGAATGTCGAGGAAATGAAACAGGCTTTTGCCGCCGGCGCGTCAATCGACGGTTATGCCACACAGGGAAACGGAGCCCTGGCCCATGGTCCCGCCCTGATTGAGGCGATTGAATCCCAACAAATCGAGGCCGTGCAGTGGCTCCTCGAGCATGGCGCAAATCCAAACCATGTTCCCGCGAGCGAATCCCCGCTCGAGATCGCTCAATGGAAAGCCGAAGAGTTTCCCGAATTCGATGTCGCTCAACGAATCGTGAAACTTCTCCGCAAGCATGGAGCCCGGACGACGGTATCATTGAGGTGACCAAGACCATCCAAATCCTGATGATCTTCACCCTGTTGTGGAGCAATCAGAGTTCCGGGCAGGTGCCCGCTATTGCTCCAAACTCCCAATGGCATAGTTTCGACCGCCTCGACTTCACCCTCCCGGAATCCAAAGCCAAAGCCATTCTTGTTCTCCCGGAAAAGCCCGCCCCGGGCAACCCGTGGATCTGGCGGGCCCGCTTTTTCGGGCACCAACCAGGTCTCGACCTCGCTTTGCTCAAGCGCGGTTACCACCTGGCCTACGTCGATGTCGCCAACCTCTACGGCAGTGAAGCGGCGATGAAACGGGGAGAGGAACTCCACCGACACCTCACGACGAAATTCAAGCTCCACCCCAAGCCCATCCTTGAAGGGATGTCGCGTGGCGGGCTCTTCATCTTCAACTTCGCGGCCCGGCATCCCGACAAGGTGACCGCGATCTACGGCGACAACCCGGTTTGCAATTTTCAGTCGTGGCCCGGCGGGATGAACGGCAAATTCTCAAAAAGCGACTACGTCCGCTGCCTCGCGGCTTACAGCATCACCGCCGAACAAGCCAAAACCCATCCTCAGATCACCGATCCCGCCTTTGCCAAAAAGCTCAAGGGTCTTCCGGTCGCCCTTGTCATCGGCACCGCCGACCAGGTCGTTCCGCCTGCGGAAAATGCCGAGCCCCTCGCCGCCCACCTTCTGGCCGTCGATTCTCCGGTTCAAGTCTGGCGCAAACCCGGCCTCGGCCACCACCCCCACGGCCTCGACCCGGTTGAGCCCCTCCTGAAGTTTCTTGTGAAGGCAGCGGCATCCCCAAAATGAGCCTGGGGCCCTCTTAGCCGTTCTCCTTTGACAAGTCGGCGGGTTTGGTGACGTTTTGCAGTCATGACCAAACGATCGTTGGCCGCCCTCGCTTTCGTCCTCGTCGGCCCCTTGACGGCCCAGACCACCCCGCCCACTTCGATCCCGTTGGAACAAACCAAGCGTAGTCTGCTGACCCTACCACCGGTCCCCCTGACCAACTTCCGCCTTTTCGTCCGCTACACCGCTCCGGAGAAGTTCGCGGTGAAGTTCGGGGATTTCCCGGTCGAGATCCCTGCCGGAGAAAATGCCACCGCCGAACTCACCTTCGAGCACCTCCCCAACACCCCGGCTCTCATTCATCTCCGCACCGGAGGGGACCCCACCGCACGCCGCATCGAAGTTCCCAACTCGGTCCAAACCAGCAGTGACGGTGCCACCGTGACCGAGGACGGCAAGGGCTTCCCGATGGACGACGCCTTCACCCTGATGGTCCGCTTTGAAACGACTGACAACAGCGGCACCCTGGCCTCGCGTGCTCCCCAAGGCAAGTGGGCCCGCGGCGGCAAGACCCTCTTCCTGAAAGGGGGACGGCTGCACTACGACGTCGGCTGGGAAGGCGAAATGCGTGGTGGCCCTCGCGTGAACGACGGCAAAGAGCACCTCGCCCTGCTCGTGGCCGATGACAAGGGCGCGGTCTCCCTTTACCTCGATGGCAAGAAGGTTGCGGACCGCGGCGCGCTGACCTCGAAGGATGACTCCAAGCACCTCTTCAAGATCGGCACCACCACCACCGACTTCGGAGGCGACTTCGACTTCTCGAAAGGCTCCATCAAGCAGGTCCTCTTCTGGAAGCGCAGCCTCGATGAAAAGGAAATCGCGACCTCTGGCAAAAAGAACGTCGTCGAACTCAACACCCCCGACTTCCACTGGAAGAAGCCCGAGGCCGGAACCGGCCCCCGGCCCGAGCTCGTTGAGACCGCCCCACACCCGGGCTTCGAAGCCAAAATGGCCCTGGTCCCTTCGAAGGGACTCAAGATCATCGAGGCCTGGACCCAACCCCTCGAAACCTCGGACCACGCCGCCCTCGTCTCGGCCTGGGACTCCGAATCCCTCAAGCGGGGACAGGAGATCTACAACCAGCTCTGCATCACCTGCCACGGCACCGAGAAGCAGGAGGGCTCGATCCCCATCGCCCTGAAGTTCCACGAAGGACAATTCAAGAACGGCAACGATCCCTACCGCATGTTCCAGACCCTGACCAAGGGCTACAACATGATGATGCCCATGCCGCAGTTCACCACCCGACAGAAGTACGACGTCATCCACTACATCCGCGAGGAATACCTCAAGAAACACAATCCGTCGCAACTCAGCAAGGTCGACGAGGCCTACCTCGCCACCCTTCCGCGCGGGATGTCCCAGATTGCGGAAAAGGAATCACGCCAGCAGGTCCCGCCCTACAAGCAGATGGACTTCGGCAATGCCCTCTTCTGGACCTACCAGATCGAGCCCGGCCCCATCAACCAGGACGTCAACATCGCCCAGAAGGGTTTCGCCATCCGGCTTGATGCCGGTCCCGGCGGGGTCTCGAAAGGCAAAGCCTGGGCCGTTTACGACCACGACACCATGCGCCTCGCCGCGGTCTACACCGGCGATGACTTCGTCGACTGGAAAGGCATCGCCTTCGACGGTTCCCACGGCACCCACACCTCCATCGTGGGAGAACGCATCTTGGTGAACGATGACAAACCCGGCTGGGCTCATCCCGAAACAGGCTCGTGGAAACCGATCCGCGTGAAGGGTAAAGATGGTCGCTTGTTCGGGCCGCTGCCCAAAGATTGGGTCAGCTTCAAGGGACTGGAGGAAGGTGGCGAGCTTTACACCCTGAAATACCTCGTCGGATCGACACCGGTGAAGGAAACAATCACGGGGAACGCCCAGGGCTTCACCCGCACCTTCGTGCTGGATCCCCACTCCGATCCCCTCAAGGTCCGGCTCCTTCCGGCGAAATTCGGACTTCCCGACAAAGACGACGGGTTCGTCATCGAGGACGGCTCGGTTTGTTTGATCATTCCCCCATCCAAGACCCTCCAGACCCAAGCCATCCACTTCAATGCCACCAACGGCCGGCTTGGCCGCAGCTTTGCCCAGATAAGCCACCCTGACCCGAACCAGATTCCCAAATCCCCGCCCGTCGTCGTTACCACCGAGATCCAACGTGGCAACGAATCCGGCGCCTTCGCGGTCGATACCCTCACGGTGCCGGTGCAGAATCTCAATCCTCACCAATCGTGGATGCGTACCAGCGGTTTCGACTTCTATCCCGATGGTAAACGTGCCGCCATCTGCACTTGGATGGGCGACGTCTGGATCGTGGAGGGCATCGACCAGCTTGAGGGCACCCTGACCTGGAAGCGCATCTGCTCCGGCCTCTTCCAGCCCCTCGGCCTCAAGATCGTGAACGACAAGATCCACGTCACCTGCCGCGATCAACTGGCCAAGCTCCACGATCTCAATGGCGACGAAACGATCGACTTCATCGAGTGCCTCAACAACGACCACCAGGTCACCGAGCATTTCCATGAATTTGCGATGGGGCTGCAGACCGATGACGAGGGCAACTTCTACTACGCCAAGTCGGCCCGCCACGCCAAGGACTCCCTCGTCCCCCATCATGGCACCCTCCTGCGCGTCTCGCCCGATGGCGACAAGACCGACATCCTCGCCACCGGTTTCCGCGCCGCCAACGGCGTCTGCCTCAATCCCGACGGCACCTTCATCGTGACCGACCAGGAAGGCCACTGGAACCCCAAGAACCGCATCAACTGGGTCAACGGCGACGGCCCCACCGAATTCTTCGGCAATGTCTACGGCTACTCCCCGGTCACCGACACCAGCGACGAGGCCATGAAAAATCCGCTCTGCTGGATCACCAACGCCTTCGACCGTTCGCCCTCGGAGCTCCTCTGGGTGCCCGAGAGCGCCAAGTGGGGCTCACTCAACGGCCAGCTCCTCAACCTCTCCTACGGCTACGGCAAGATCTACGTCGTGCCGCACGAAACGATCGATGGCGAACGCCAAGGCGGAATGTGCGAACTTCCCTTGCAACAATTCCCCACCGGCATCATGCGCGGACGCTTCCACCCGGGCGACGGCCAACTTTACGGCTGCGGCATGTTCGCCTGGGCCGGCACCCAGCAGAAGGCCGGCGGTTTCTACCGCATCCGCAAGACCGATGCTTCCGCCCACCTTCCCACCAAGATCGAGGTCAAAGGCAACACCGTGACCCTGACCCTTTCCGACGAAGTGGCTTCGCTGAGTCCGTCAGACATCACGGTCAAAGCCTGGGACCTCAAGCGAACACGAGGCTACGGGTCCAAGCACTACAACGAACGCGAGTGGAAAGTGACTGCTGCCAAAGTCTCCGGAGATCAACTGACCCTGACCATCCCCGACCTCGCACCAACCTGGGGGATGTCGATCGAAATGACGCTCACCGGCCGAGACGGCAAAAAGGTCACCCGCCTCATTCACAATTCGATCTTCAAACTTCCGAAGTAAGCAAACAAGATGGACGGGCTGTCACCAGACTGCCACCTCCCCAACGATGACGCTCGGGAGAGCGTCACTCCCTTTTGATCATGAAACACATCCTTCTCCTTTTTTTCCTCGCCTCCCTGGCCCAGGCCCGGAAACCCAACTTCATCTTCATCCTGAGCGATGACATTGCCCAAGGTGACCTCGGGGTCTATGGGCAGGAGTTGATCAAGACGCCGCGCATCGACCAGCTTGCCAGGGAAGGCACGCGCTACCTGCAGGCCTACTGCGGCACCACGGTGTGCGCGCCCTGTCGCTCGGTCTTCTTCACCGGTCTGCACTCCGGCCATTGTCCGGTCCGCGGGAACCGCGAGATGGCGCCCGAAGGCCAGTGGCCCATCCCGGCCGAAACCGTGACCATCGGTGAGGTCGCGAAGGCCGCCGGATACGCCACCGCGACCTTCGGCAAATGGGGGATGGGCTTCTTCGACACCAGCGGCAGTCCCCACAAGCAGGGCATCGACCGCTTCTTCGGTTACAACTGCCAGCGCCACGCCCATTCCTACTTCCCAACCTACCTTTACGACAACGATCAGCCGGTCCGCCTTCCCGGAAACGATGGCAAGGGCCTCGGCAAGACCTACGCGCAGACACTCATCCAGAATGAAATGATCAAGTGGGTGAAAGAAAAGGCCAAGGACCCCTTCATGATGTTTTACGCCGTCACCCTGCCCCACGGCCGACACGAGATCGATGACCTCGGCATCTACGCGGACAAGCCGTGGACGATGAAGCAGAAATCCTACGCCGCCCAGGTCACTCGCATCGACTCCGACATCGGGGAACTCGTCGATACCCTCCGCGAGCTTGGTATCGACAAGGACACCCTCATCGTCTTCACCGGCGACAACGGATCGTCTTTCGATCCCAAGTCCGAGATCGGCAAGCTCTTCAAGCAGGACGCCAATGGCTTGCGTGGATACAAACGCGGGATGTACGAGGGAGCCCTGAGACAAGCGGGCTTCGCCTGGTGGCCCGGCACCATTCCGGCAGGGAGGGTCGATGACTCCCCCTGGGCCCTCTGGGACCTGATGCCCACCTTCGTCGAGGTGAGCGGAGCCACCCCGCCCGAAGGATACCGCACCGACGGCCACTCCCTCCTTTCCTACCTCAAGGGTGGCGAAGCTCCGGAGCGCGATTACTTCTACTGGGAACTGCACAAAGGCCCAGTGGTGCAGGCCGCCCGCTGGGGCGACTGGAAGGCCGTTCGCAATGGCATCACCAAGCCTATTGAAATCTACGACCTTGCCAAAGACCCGGGCGAAACGACCAACCTGGCCGGCAAGAGACCCGAGCTGGTCAAAAAAGCCAAAGCAATCTTCGCCGAAGCGCACGAAAAGGATCCCGAATGGCCCCTCACCGGTCCCACCAAGGGACAGCTTGAGGAGGCCAAGAAAGCATGGGCCATCAAACGCAAGCGCGACAAGGAGGGCTGGGTCCCGGCCAATGCGATCACTCGAGAGTGAATTGGTCGGGAGCCACTTGGCGGCCAGCCAACTCCTTACCGCAAAGAAATTCAAGGAAGTTTGCTCTGAATCGCCAGCTGGCTATTCCCTGCAAAAATCAAGGCGATGGCGAAAGGACCACCCGCCAACGGTAGAATGCTTTACCGGACGGGAACGAAGGGTCCTGAGCGCAAATTTCTGCTCCCGTTCCTTCAACTGGCGATCCGACGGCCGTCCACGTCAGCAGGTCAGAAGATCTTTCGAGCTGATAGAAGACGCCGACTTGACTGCCCGCACAGACCGCAACCGGGCCCTCGGCCAAAAGCCTCGTCGGTGCCGGGAACAGGCGAGCGGTTTTCGGTAATTTGCAGGCCGTCACAATCCCATATTCCTGTTCTTTCCCACTCAAAAAGAAAGGCCTTTCCTCAAAACTCAATCCAGCGGCAAAGTCATGACCAGCACTGACTCTGAGTCGTAACGAGGGTTCGCCTGGTTCCTCGAACTTAAGCTGGTTACCCTCGATGCTCCACGTCACTTCAGATAGCGAAGTGGACGGTTCACTCGCCGCAAGGATCACCCCGGTGATCCGGCCGTCGGGTAAGAGTTCAATGCGCCCGAATTCAAATTGACTGCCGAGAAATTGCTGATCAAAGCCAGCTGAATCCCCGTAAGAATTCAGCCGCTGCATGCTGAAAGCCCAAGAACCGATGACGTCGGATGGCTCTAAAGCTGGCGTCTCCCGAATCAAAATGGAGTAGCTCTGGTCGATATTCTGCGATCCTCCGTTCTCAAAGACCTCCGTCTCCAACCACAGAGCGGTGTCGCCACCCGCCGAGATATCTGCGAGAGAAAGCGTTTCCCCACCAGCACTCAAGGTCACACCCGTCCCGGCGGGTTGCCAAGTTCCATTGAATGGTTCTTCAGTCTGAAAAGAGGAGGTCGCTGATAGATTCTCAAAGTGGAAGTGACCGTCAGGACGAAGATCGATCTGGTCAACCTCTTGGTAGGCTCCGACAAACACCTCGTCACGCAGTTCGGGCGACTGAAGCGTGATCATGGTCTGGCGCAATGAAATCCAACGGCCCGCGAGCGCGTTGACACTAAAGACCCCGCTCGGGCGCCGAATTCCCACCTCAAACTCAAAGCGTCGAAAACGGCTGATATCGAGAGGAACATCCTCGACCCCACTACGAATGACGGTATCGATCTCCTCCGAAAGCCCAAGCGCCAGAGGGCCTTCGTCCGTGACCGGCACCAAGATCCCATTATCAAAAACAAACTGGAACCTCTCATCACCAACCGTTGAGCTATTGCCGGATTTGATCTCAAGGGAGTCTGAATTCAAAGCAAAGCGGTCGAATACCGTCGTGGCGGGACCAGCCTCCGTGGCTTCCACTTCGTAAAGTTGCAACTCCGTTTCATGGGTGATCCAGGTCCCGGAGAGATCCGGCGTTTGAGCTTCCGCCACGACCACCAAGCTACTGGTCAGGGACAAAAATCCCATCAAGAACAATGATTGCAGTTGATTTGACAGATTTTGATTAGGGGACTGATTCATCTCAGGGGAAGTAGGGGGGATCTCAAGGGGACACGAAGACACCAAATCTGCATCGATGACCTGATCGCTCTGCATCGTCCGTCCCAGAAATAGCCCACTCGCTTTTTTTGCCAAGGAGAACCTTGAGGCACCTTTCGGGCCAGCTGACGGGGTGATTTGCTTTGTCCGAACTTTGAGAACAAGGAATGAAGTGAAAAGGGTTGTCTCATACCTGAACGGCCATCCATCACCGACCCACTTGATTCGACGTTCGGGAAGGTCTTTTCTGCCTTTCCGGTCTCAGTCTTTGTCTTCACGAACAAGTTGTGCGACCTTCCGGGGTCCTCGCGGTAATCCGATTCATGAAGATCTCGTTTTGTTTTCTCCTCCCAGCCTTCCTTCTCCTGAAGGGAAACTTGTCCTCCGCCCAAAACGGGCCCGGCCTTGTCGTCGATTCGGACACCGGGATCACCCTGCGGGAAGACTTCGATGCCGAGCTCCTCTACACCGTCCCCGAGGACCAGGGTTCGTGGGTTGCGATGAGCTTCGACCCCAAAGGACGACTTGTCGTCTCCGACCAAGATGACAAGGGCGTCTTTCGCCTCACTCTCCCCGACGATGACCAGCCCCTCGCAGTCGAAAGCCTCAAGGGCTTTCCCTACGAGCCAATCAACTGGGGCAAGCGCAAGGTCGGCGGGGCCCTTGGATTCCTGCACGCCTTCGACAGCCTTTACATGGTCACCATGACCGGGCTTTACCGTTGTCAGGATCGCGATGGCGACGACTCCTACGATGACTTCAAGCTCCTGAAAAAGCTGCAGATGGGCTACGAACACTCAGCCCACTCGATCATCAAAACCGAGGACGGCAAGGGGCTCTACCTGGTGAGCGGCAACTACGGTACCATCCCGAAGGATGTTCCCGGCCTGCAGCCCCCGGTCTGGCAAAAGGACTCGCTCCTTGCCGCCATGCCCGATCAGATGGGCCACGCCGTCTCAATCAAGGCCCCCGGCGGATGGGTCGCGCGCCTTTCACCAGACGGCAGCGAGTGGACCATGATTTCGTCAGGCTTCCGCAACCCGGTCGATCTCGCCATCAACCTCCACGGTGAGCTTTTCACCTTTGATTCCGATCTTGAGTTCGATGTCGGAAGCCCCTGGTATCGTCCCACCCGGATTTGTCATGTCACTTCGGCGAGCGAGTTTGGCTGGCGCAACGGGTCAGCCAAGTGGCCCGAGTATTTCGCCGACAGCATCGGCCCGGTCCTCAATGTCGGCCCGGGTTCCCCGACCGGCATTAGCTTTGGCCATCATTCGCAGTTCCCGGCCGAGTATCAGAACAAGCTCTTCGTCTGCGACTGGACCTTCGGCACGATCTATCTGGTCACCCTGAAGGAGGACGGCTCGAGCTATTCCGCAAGCAAGGAGGAATTCCTGCATGGCAATCCGCTCAACATCACCGCGATGCGTTTTGGTCCCGACGGAAACATGTATTTTCTGACCGGAGGGCGGAACACCGACTCCCGCCTTTATCGCATCAGTCCCAAGACTCCCAGCAAGCTGCCTTTGGACCAAGACCCGGGAGGTCACCAAGCCTTGCGCGACCTTCGCCATTCACTCGAGGCATTCCACGGCAGCAACAAGGGCGGAGCCAAGGCCATCGAGACCGCCTGGCCTCACCTGTCGCATGAAGACCGCTGCATCCGCTACGCCGCCCGCCTCGCGATCGAGAACCAGGACCTTTCACTCTGGCGGGACCGGGTGTTGGCGGAAGTGAATCCCCGTTCCCTGATCTACGGAGCCATCGCCCTCGCTCGTCATGCGAAACCCGAGATTCAGGCAGATCTCCTCAACAAACTCAACGCGATCGACTGGGCCGAGCTTCCCAACATCGACCAGCTTGCCCTTCTCCGGGCCTACTCGCTCTGCTTCATCCGGCTGGGACCACCCACGGAAAGTCAGAAGACAAAAGTCATCGCGCAAGTCGATCCCGCCTACCCGGCAAAGGACGATTCCCTCAATGCCGAGCTCTGCCGCGTTCTCTCCTACCTTCACGCTCCCAAGGTGGTGGCCAAGACCATCGCCTTGATGAAGACCACCCAAAGCCAGACCCTCGCTTACGACAAGACCATGCTGGAGCGTAGCAACTACGGTCAGGACATTCTCAAGATGATGAGTGCCACCCCGAACAGTCGCAACATTCACTATGCCTACTGCCTGCGGCGGGTGCCAAACGGCTGGTCTCTCGTCGATCGGAAATTTTTCTTCGGTTGGCTCAACGAAACCCTGGAAAAGCAAGGTGGCAAAAGCTTTGCCGGCTACATCCGGGCCATCCGGCAGGACGCCATTGATCACCTTCCCGATGAGGTCAGGGCCTCGGTGTCCTACCTCCTCGGCGACATCGCGACCATCGACTTGAGCCAACTTCCCATACCGAAAGGACCGCCAGTGGTCTGGACGGTGGATTCGGCGATGAAGCACTTCCAAGAGCCCCTCCGGGGCCGCGATTTTGAGAGTGGCAAAAAGATGTTTTCGGCCGGGCGCTGCATCGCCTGTCACCGCTTCGCCGGGGAGGGCGGGTACTCCGGCCCGGACCTTGGGTCGGTCGGCAACCGCTTTTCCATCCGTGACATGCTGGTGGCGATCTGCGAACCCAGCGCGTCGATTTCGGAGCAATATCAAGCCAGCGAAGTCGTCTTGACGAACGGCGGCACACAGCGCGGGCGTCTCATCTACAAAAACGAACAGGAAATCGCAATCGCACCCAACCCCTTCGACTACAGCCAGACCGTGAAAACTCCTGCTTCCGATGTCGAAAGCATCACGCCGTCACAAGTTTCCATGATGATGCCTGGCATGATCAACAGCATGAATGCCGAAGAACTCAAGGACCTCATCGCCTACCTCGTTTCCTCGGGTAATCCCAAGCACGAAGTTTTCCAGAAGAAGTGACGGGCTGAACTCGGGGCAGATGTCGCCAGACCAGCGACCACCAAGATGGAGTTAAGGGAGACCGTCAATCCACGATTCAAGCGATGATCTCCTTGATCGGGTCAGCCCCCTCCACTCCGACCAGTTTTTCGTTCAAGCCGGCGTGGTGGAAGTGAAGCTCGTTGGGATCAAATCCCAGCTGATGCAGAATGGTGGCATGGAGATGCTTCACCTCGAGCGGACGTTCCACCGCCGCCGAACCGAGTTCGTCAGTTTGTCCCACGCTCACCCCGCCTTTGATCCCGCCCCCGGCCATCCACATCGTGAAGCCGGCTGAGTTGTGGTCGCGTCCAGTGCCTTTGGCATACTCCGCCGTTGGCTGGCGCCCGAACTCCCCACCCCAGACCACGAGCGTATCCTCGAGGAGCCCCCGTTGTTTGAGGTCCTTGAGAAGGCCAGCAATCGGCTTGTCGGTGTTTCCGGCGTGGTAGTTGTGGTTCTTTTCGAGGTCCCCATGCGCATCCCAGTTGTCATCGTTGTGGGCACCACCTGAGTAGATCTGGATGAAGGGAACCCCGCGTTCCACCAGACGCCGGGCGAGTAGGCATTTCTTGCCAAAGTCCTCGGTGCGTTCTTGGTCGATTCCGTAAAGTTTTTTGGTGGCTTCGCTCTCCTTGTCGAGATCGATCGCTTCCGGTGCGGCGGCCTGCATTTTGAAGGCGAGTTCGTAGCTTTCGATCCGGGCCTGCAGGTTGCTGTCGCCGTGACGTTGGGAAAGATGTCCGCCATTGAGTTGGTTGAGCGACTGGATGATGCGGTATTGCTCGTCCCGT
This sequence comes from Akkermansiaceae bacterium, assembly GCA_023263995.1. Taxonomy (GTDB): domain Bacteria; phylum Verrucomicrobiota; class Verrucomicrobiia; order Verrucomicrobiales; family Akkermansiaceae; genus SW10. Next base: position 14,108 of record JALQTQ010000046.1, read on the forward strand.
CCCATGCCGCGGGCATGCTGGAGATCGAGAATGGGATCGCCCTTGGACCGCAGGACCGTGCCCTGATAATTAGCGGGCATGAACCCGGAAGACCAGTTCTTGGCTCCAGAAATCGGACCGCCGGTCTTGTCGAGCATGACGACATAGCCGGGCAGGTTTTCATTGATGTTTCCGAGCCCGAAGTTGACCCAGCTCCCAAGTGAAGGCTTACCGCTCACGAGCGATCCCGAGTTCATCTTGAGCATCGCCGACCCGTGGATCGGCGACTCAGCAGTCAGGGAGTGCAGAAAGGCCATGTCATCGACACACTCCCCGAGGTGTGGGAAGAGATCCGAGACCCATTTGCCGCATTGCCCGTATTGCTTGAAGTTCCATTTGGGCTCGACGATCCGGCCTTCGTTCTTTTTTCCTCCCCGCCCGAAGGTTTTGACCTGCACGGTCTTGCCGTCCATGCCCTTCATTCCAGGTTTGTAATCGAAGGTATCAATGTGTGAGGGACCACCATACATGAAGAGAAAAATGACACTCTTGGCCTTGGCCGGGTGGTCGGCTTCGCGTTTGCCTTCCCGCGCCATCAGACCGCTGAGAGCGAGCGAGGTGAACCCACCGCCTACCGTGGTCAAGAACTCACGCCGCCGGGTATTTCCGCAAAAATCTTTCATCGTTTAGTCGAGATAAAGGGTTTCGTTCAAGTTGAGAATGAGAAGACAGATCCGGGAGATGAGCTCGTCCTCCCCGACATCGTGCTTTTCCCGCAGGTCGCGGGCGAGTTGCATGATCTCGTACAACTCGCCATCGGTGATCTCGCGACTGGTGGCGAGACGGAAAGCCTCCCGGGTCTTTTGCTCGAGGGAACCCTGCAGGCGAGCCGCGAAAAGGTCGGAAAACTCATTCATGCGCTCACTGTTGAGCATCGTCAGGGCCTGAGTGGGCACGGTGGTGGCAAAGCGGGAAGGACAGGAGAAGTCTCGCTCGGGCGAGTCAAAGTTGGCCAACAAAGGCAGCTTGATCGAACGTTTCACATGGATGTAAACCGCCCGGCGGTTACCAGAATCACCGGGGGAGGGCGGCCAAACATGATGCGGTCGCGACGAAGTGGCCAAAACCGCAGCTGGCATTTTGGGACGGACCGGCGGCCCCCCGAGGTCGAACTTCAGTTGCCCGGTGAGGATGAGGTAGGTGTCCCAGATCTCCTCGGCCGTCAGACGTCGCGGGTTGGCCCGCCAATGAAGTCGGTTGGTGGGGTCCTTTTCGTTCACTCCGTGCGAGGACAGGCGATAAGTCGAGCTGTTGACCATGAGGCGAATCAGGTGCTTGGTATCCCACCCCGAGCGAACGAGCTCACCCGCCAACCAATCGAGGAGGTCTTGGTTGCTCACGCCGGTGCCGAGTTTGCCGAACTCATTGGCGGACTCAACAAGTCCCTTGCCAAAGCAATATTGCCAGAGGCGGTTGGCCCAGACCCGGGCCGTGGTGGGATGATTCGGGGAAACGATCCACTTTGCCAGCTCGAGGCGAGAACGTTCGGGGCTCCCTCCGGAGCGATCGAGCACCTTCGGGAAAGCCACCGGCACCTCGTCTCCGGGCGAATGGACACTTCCCCGTCGGTGAATCACCGGAGCCGGAATGCTCTCCACTTCGTGCACCCCGAGGTAGGGCACCCCTTCGAGTGGCCGCTCCAGTTCCTTTCTCTTCTGCTGCAACTGGCTCATGCGGGCACCGAAGTCATCACCGTAAAGTCGGTTCAGCACCACCGGGTGCATGGCTGCAAACTGATCAGCTCCGAGGTCTTGGAGAGGATCAAGGGTCACCTTGAGTTGGATAGGGTCCCGCCGACCTTTCGCCACTACACCCAAGACGTTTTTCCCGGTCGTGAGCTCGGCCACCGGAAGGGGGATGAAGTAAGACCCGCCGACTTGCTCAACCACCCCTTGGTGAACCGGAGCGCCGTTGAGGTAAAGTTCGAGTTGATCGAGGGAACCTCGTAGGTAAACGAGAAAACGAGAGGGAATCTCCTGCAAGCCAAACTCAGCTCGGATCACCACTGGTTTATCACGCGACCACGGTTCTGAGCTTACAAAGCCGCCAGCGACGGCATCAAAGGACGGTAATGACCACCCCGGCTCGGAGGGCAAATCGATCCTACGTTTCGAATCGAGAGCAACTTCCCGGGGGCTCGCCGCTTTTTTCAGGAGGGGCTCCAGCTTGCTGCGATCGACCTCCTCCCAGAGTCCCGCGATCCTCGACGAATGTTCACGCCGCATGTCCTCGCGTTGGCGGACCACCTCGGGGTCGACCCAAGTGTGATTGGCCTGCTTGAAGAGGTCCTCCCTGATCCCGGCAAAAAAAGAACGCATGGCGAAGTAATCGGCCTGGGTAATCGGGTCAACCTTGTGGTCGTGACATTTGGCACATCCCATCGTTGTCCCCAGAAAGGCCTCGCCCGTGACGTCTACCATATCGCTGATGACATCGGCGTGAGCCTGCGGCCTGTCGGCCGGCTCGTCGTCGCGCTGCATCAAGGTCAGAAAGCCAGTCGCAAGGCAGGAATCAAGAGTCTTGTCAGGCAGCTGATCACCGGCCAGTTGCTCCATGAGGAAACGATCATAGGGTTTGTTCTCGTTGAAGGCCTTGATGACATAATCGCGGTAGCGCCAAATTTCAGGTTTCTCGCTGTCCCGCTCAAAACCGTTGGTTTCCGCATATCGGACGAGGTCGAGCCAATGGGAGGCGAACTTTTCGCCGAACCGCGGCGAGTCGAGGCATTGATCGACCAGTTTTGCCCAGTCTGACTCCTCACTCTGGGGTGGAAGC
>JALQTQ010000470.1 GCA_023263995.1 Akkermansiaceae bacterium
ATTGATTGGGAAATGGGCAATTTTGAAGGAATGGCGGGAAGAGATTTGATACACTATCATCTGCAGACCTTGCTTCTTTTGGAAGGACTCGGTTTGCGGGCAGCGGTCCGGGAACTTGTGAGACGAATCGAGTCGTCGATTTGGATTGGCCGTTGGGGATGGACTGCCCGTGATCTTTTGCTGGTATCGCTGGCGTCAAGCTGGGTGATCCCGGAGGCGCAGAGAAGAGAAGTTTTAGCTTGGGTTCCGTGAAGGTTCTCATCAGTGCCTACGCCTGCGAGCCGAACTGCGGGAGCGAGCCGGCCATCGGGTGGAATGTCATTCGCGGGCTGGCTTCTCGTCATGAGCTCACGGTGATGACCCGGAGGAACAATCGGGAAGCGGTGCTGGGTTGTGGGGAAGACTGGGTGCGCGGGGTGGAATGGGTCTTTGTGGACCCACCCCGGTGGCTGACTTTCTGGAAAAAGGGTCGTTCAGGGGTACGCCTCTTTTATTTGATTTGGCAAGTGACGGCTTTTTTCAGGGGCCGTGAGTTACTTGAACAGGGTAAGTTCGAAGTCATTCATCACCTCACCTTTGCGTCGATTTTTCCCGCTAGTCCCTTGGCCTTTTTGGGGAAACCATTTGTGAGTGGCCCTCTGGGGGGAGCCTTGGAAGCTCCCCCGCTCTTGGCTGCCACTCTGCCGTGGCGCGGGCGGTGGGCATTATGGCGTCAAAAGTGGGGACGTCGTCTGGGAGCGTGCTTCTCTTTCGCCGGACGAGTTTATCGCCGAAGTTCCGTCTGTTTGGGGGCCACCCGAGAGTCGGTGTCTCGCCTTCAGGCTCTGGGGGCGCCCAGAGTGGAGCTTGAGGTCCAATCGGGTCTCGATCCGGAGGTTCTCGCAGATTTGGCGTCGCGTCGGAAAGTGGTTGGTGCCGGGGGGGCGTTGTGCATTTTGGTGGCGAGCCGGATGGTGTTTTGGAAAGGGGTTGATCTCGCGATTGAAGCCGTGGCGCGTGCCCGAAGCCAGGGGCTTGAGGTGCGGCTGGAGTTGTCTGAGAGTGGTCCCGAGGAAGCTTCGCTTCGGGACCTTGTGGGAAAGCTTGGACTTGCCGAGGTGACCACATTTCTTGGGCGGCTTCCGGGACATGATGAGTTCTTGGCGAAGCTGGCGGGGAGCGATGTCGTGATGCATCCCGCTTTTTCCGAAAGTTTCGGACAGGTCTGTCTTGAGGCCTTGGCTTGCGGAGTCCCGGTGATCTGTCTTGATTGGGGAGGTCCCGGGGTGATTATCGACCAAAAGACCGGGTATCTTGTCGAACCGGGGAGGCGCGAGCAAGTGGTCGAGCGACTCAGTGAGGCCCTTTTGAAGTGCGCGGACGATCGTTCGCAGGGCAAACCTGATCCCTCGGTGTTGCAGCGCCGGGCTTTGCAGTTTTCCTGGGCGCGGATTGTTGATTCGGTGGACCGTTCCTATCGTGCGGCGGTGGAGGGCGTCCGGACTACTCGCCCAATGTCGCCCTGAGGCGGA
>JALQTQ010000471.1 GCA_023263995.1 Akkermansiaceae bacterium
GTCTTGCCCATTGTTGGAGAAATGGATGCTTCTCTAATCCGGGATCGTTCGCGATGAGGCTTCGGGCGATTTCCCGTGATTCCCGGATAAGATGCGGGTCACTTAGGAATTCTGGGAAACGAAGTTTTCCGTTGCCACTTTGTCGGGTCCCCATGACCTCGCCTGGTCCCCGGAGCTTGAGATCTTCCTCGGCAATCCGGAATCCGTCGTTGGTTTCGGCCAGAATTCGCAGTTTCTCGACGGCTTCCGGCCTTTTCCCATCGGTCACGAGCACGCAGTAGCTTTTGTGCGATCCCCGCCCGATGCGCCCGCGAAGCTGGTGCAGTTGCGCCAGGCCGAATCGTTCGGCATTGAAGATGACCATCACGTTGGCGTTCGGGACGTCGACGCCGACCTCGATGACGGTAGTCGCCACGAGGACATTGGCCCTGCCATCGCGAAAGCGGTTCATCAACGATTCCTTCTCTTCCCCGGAGATCTTCCCGTGCAGGAGCTCGACCTCGAAGGGTTTCAGTCGCCTCTGCCATTTGGGATGTTCCACAAGGACCGATGCAGCCGAGATTTTGTCGCTTTCTTCAACCAGCGGATAGACGAGGTAAGCTTGCCGCCCTTGTGCGAGTTCCCTCGTCAGGAATTTCGTCAAATCGCTGACTTTTGGTTTCACCCGCACGCCGGTGATGATTTTTCCGCGTCCCGACGGGAGTTCATCGAGCACCGAGACCTCGAGATCGCCGTAGAGGGTCAGGGTCAAGGTGCGCGGGATGGGCGTGGCGGTCATGACCAGAACATCGGGCGTGACCCCTCTTCTGATCAAGGTCCCCCGCTGGCCCACTCCGAACTTGTGCTGTTCATCGATTACCACCAGCCCGAGGTCATCGAAATCGACCTGGTCGTAGAGCAGTGCATGAGTGCCGATGAGAATGTCTGCCTCGAGATCCTCGCGCCGATTTCCGGTGACCAACCCGACTGAGAGGCCTAGCGGAGAGAGCCATTTGGAAAAGGTCAGGTGGTGCTGCTCGGCAAGGATCTGGGTCGGTGCCATGAGGGCAGCTTGGCATCCGGAATCGACGGCAAGCAGCATCGCACACATCGCCACGAAGGTCTTTCCGCTTCCGACATCGCCTTGGAGAAGTCGGCTCATCGGTTGGGGCTGCCGCATATCAGCTGCGATTTCGTGCACGCATCGCTTCTGAGCATGGGTCAAATCGAATGGCAGGGATTGGTAAAACGCTTTCAATGAGCTAGTCTTGCGCCCCAACACTCGTCCCGGGAGTGCCTGATGTTGTTGTTTTTTCCAGAGGACCTGCAATTGCTGGAAAAAGAATTCCTCCTTTGCAAAGTAACGTCGGGCCGCTTCGGTCTGGGCCATTTCTTCCGGAAAATGAATTTCGCGGAGGGCTTCGTGGCGCGGATAGGTGGCGTCGATTTCGTAAAGCGGCACCACCGATGAGGGATCGAGGTGCCCGAGGATTTCAAAGATAATCTCGCGGAGGCGTCGTTGTGGAATG
>JALQTQ010000472.1 GCA_023263995.1 Akkermansiaceae bacterium
CGAAAAAAGTATCCCGACAAGGAAGTGCTGCCGCCGGAATACACCACCGAGAAGCTCACCCGAATGCTCATTGAAGCCATTGAATATCTTTACGCCAACCCGGACGAGAAAGGACAAGGATGACTGATAAGAAGAAGATTGTGTTGATTTATACCGCAGTGGCCGTGTTTTCGGCTCTCATTCTCGGGATGTCATTTTTCCTCACCACCCTGAAGAAGAAACAGCGGGAGCAGGAGGCTCCGGTCACCGGCGCGGGCAAGGAGGAGATCGAGGTGTTGAACCTGCTGCGCCAGGACATCGTGTTGGAACGCGAAAGCGGAGAGCAGGTCCGCATTTCCAGCCTCCACGACAAGGTGTGGGTGGCGGCTCAATTCTATGTCAGCTGTCCGATGTGCGCCCAGCGGAATGCCGATTCGCTAGTGACGGTCTACAACGAGTTCAAGGACGACGACGACTTCATGGTAGCCTGTTTTTCGGTTGATCCGGAGAACGACACCAAGGACTTACTCGCCAAGGTGCGCGAGGTTCTCGAGGTCGACAAGAGCGACTGGTGGTTCCTCAAGGCCGAACGCAAGGAACTCTGGGACTTCATGGAGAATCAGATGGGCTTTGTTCGGATCGAGGAGCGATTCGATCCGATTCACATCCAGCAGAAAGGGCGTTGGGCCCACGACATCGGCTTGCAGGTCTACCGGGGGACCGCCCTGGTGCACAAATGGGATGTCGCCGCTCCGATGGACCAACTGCGGGCGGAAATCCGCAAGGCTCTTGCCGAGTTGAAGGAACAGAAGAAGACGACCACCGTTACCGCCCCATGAATCAGTCGGACCTCCTGAATCAACCCATCAAGGAAGACCTCGCCAAGCGCCTGCGGACGGTGGTGTGGATCGTCAGTGCGGTGGTGCTCCTGCTCGTGGCGCTGATGCGCACCCCCTACAAGATTCCAGTCAGCCGGGGAGTGGAAGAATGGATCTGGCATCTACCCGAGACCATGGCAGCTCTCAATGTGCTGGTGGCCGCCCTCCTGCTCGGCGGGCTCTGGGCCATCATCCGGAAGAATCACCGGGTGCACCAGCGGTGCATGATGACGGCCTTGGTGCTCTCGGGGATCTTCCTCCTCTGCTACGTGGCCTACCATTTCACCATGTTTGAGACCAAGTTTGGTGATGTGGACGGGAACCGGATCCTTGATGATGAGGAGAAGGCCCAGTGGGGGAATATCAGGTTGGTCTATCTCGGGATCTTGTTCAGTCACATCCTCGCGGCGGCCGTCAGTTTTCCAATGATCCTCATGACCTTCGTCCACGCCTGGACGAGGGATTTTGCGAAGCACCGCAAGCTGGCCCGCAAGACCTTCCCGCTCTGGTTCTACGTCGCCATCACCGGGCCGCTTTGCTATTGGATGCTCCACGTGATGAGCAAGGGACCGGCCGTCGAATGAACGGTGGTCCGGCCTAAGAGACCGTCTGAAAAATCCCAATTGAGCGTTCTGG
>JALQTQ010000473.1 GCA_023263995.1 Akkermansiaceae bacterium
TCCGATCTTCTCAGCCCCGGCCCGGAGGGTTTCGAAGTCGGCTCGGGAAATTTCCCGCCGCGATGAAATCCTCAGATCCGACCCCAACAAGGCCTTGGCCTCGCCGCTCACCCCTCGCTCGATCCCTGCTTTCAAGGAATGAATGGCCGTCAAGGCCGCCACCCCGGAGATGATTGCGCAAGAGAACACCAGCAGCTTCAGTCGTTGGGAGCGACTGTCGCGCCATGCCATCCGCCACACCCACGGGTGGATCAAGCCCCCCCACAGCGTCCGGGGCAAGCACTGTCCGTCAGTCTTCACAATGCACCTCCTCCGATACGATCATCCCTCCACTCATCGTGATCACTCGGCGGGCCTTTGAGGCCAGGACCGGATCATGCGTCACCAAGACAAGAGCGGTCCCGGCCTCGCGATTGAGCCTGAACAACATCTCGACGATCGGCCCGCTCGTTCCGGCATCGAGATTACCGGTGGGCTCGTCGGCAAAAAGAATCTTGGGACGATGGATGAAGGCCCGCGCCAGCGCCACGCGTTGTTGTTCGCCGCCCGACAACTGGAGCGGATAATGGTGGAGACGATCGCCGAGGCCGACTTCAGCCAAAAGACCTTCGGCCTCCTTGCGACCTCCTGACTCCCCGCGCAGCTCCAAGGGCACGAGGACATTTTCGAGTGCGGTCAGGGTCGGGATCAGTTGAAAGCTTTGGAAGACAAACCCCACCAAACGGTTCCGCAAGGCCGCCCGTTCATCCTGACCCAGCGGTCCCAAGGCCGTTCCGTCGAGCTCTACCGATCCAGCGCTGGCCTCGTCGAGACCGGCACACAAACCGAGCAGAGTGGTCTTGCCACTGCCCGACGGCCCCACGATGGCCAAGGTGTCGCCGCGCTCCAAGCTCAAGTCCACGCCGCTGAGAACCGACAACTCCCGTCCACCGGTCTGGTAAGTTTTTCGCAAGCCCGAGACCCGGAGGATGGGTTGTTTGACATCGCTGGGACCTGTTTCTATGGTATCGCGTGATGAGGCGGTCATTTCTTTTCGAGTTGGCGGCGGCGATCATTTTGACCACCGCCTCGGCACTATCCGACGAAGCCTCCGCGAATGCAAACGATACCAAGGGCCGGGTCGTGATCCTCGGCGACAGCATCACGGCGGGATATGGTCTCCGTCCAGCCGAGGCCTACCCGGCCCTGCTCCAGAAGAAAATCGGGGAGGCTGGTCTTTCCTTCGCCGTGGTCAATGCCGGGGTCAGCGGTGACACCACGGCCGGCGGGCTTCGTCGGATCAACTGGGTTCTCGCCCGGGGTGCCGACGTCCTGGTCATCGCACTCGGAGGCAACGATGGACTTCGTGGGATTCCACCCGACGAGAGCCGGAAGAACCTTCTCGGTATGATCCAAAAGGCCAGGGCGAAAAACCCGG
>JALQTQ010000474.1 GCA_023263995.1 Akkermansiaceae bacterium
CTGCCACCAGGCCAACGACTCTCCCACCGGCCCGTCGCTCACCGAGATTTCCCAAGTTTATGACACCAAGGCCGACCTCATCGCGTGGGCCAAGAAACCGGTCAAAAAACGCGAAAACTATCCCCTCATGCCGGCCTTCGACAAGCTCGACCCCCACACCCTGGAGCTGGCCGCCGAACACCTCCTGCGGGTCCGCAACAAGGCCACCAGCGCCAACCGGGAGGCCAGGAAAATCCTCTTCCTCGCCGGCCGCGACTCCCACGGCTGGGGCACCCACCAGCACTATGGCGGCACCATGATCCTCGCGAAAGGCCTGCGCAATTCGGCACTCCCGGTCGAGGTCAAGATCATCCGCGAATGGCCCGACGACAACGAACTCTTCCAACAGGATGCCCTCGTCATTTATGCCGACGGCTGGGGCGCCCACCCCGCCAACGGCAAACTCGACTCTCTCAAAAAGTTCATGGACCAGGGCGGCGGCCTCACCGTGATCCACTGGGCCACCGGCCTCGGGTCCCCTGAGGCCGGAGACAAGACCAAGGACCACGCCACCGACCCCATTCGACGCCAATGGCGCCATCTCGTCGGAGCCGACTTCGAACCCTGGCACTCGGTGAGCCGCTTCTGGGATGCCAGTTTCGAGAAGCTCCCCCAACACCCGGTGACCCGCGGCGTCCCACCCTTCGTCATTCACGATGAATGCTACTTCCACCTCCGCTGCACCGACCCCGAGCACGATCACGTCACCCCGCTGCACGGTGCTCTTCCGCCCGTGGGCATCATCCATCCCGGGCGCGCCATGGACAGCGGCAGCGACTCGGCGGTGGAAGCGGTGAAACAAGGCGAAAAACAATACTGCGCCTGGGGATTCGAACGCCCGGCCGGGGGACGCACTTTCGGCTTCACCGGTGGCCACACTCACTGGAACTGGGGCCGCGACGAACTGCGCAAGTTGATCCTCAACGGGATCTACTGGACCACGGGAGCCGAAGTGCCCGCCAGGGGAATTTCCTCCACCCGCCCCACCGCCGCGGAAATGCTGGAACATCTTGAAGGCAACCCCGGATGGACCGCAAAGGGCCTGCAGGTCCTACTCGATCGGGCCGGCGACGGAGAACTCATCCAGTGGGGATCCTACTCCCGCGCCCCCCTTCCCACCGATCTCGCTCCCCTGCCCAAAACCCGAAGAGACCTCGGCCCGGGCCTCGTGATCGAAGGAGAAGCTCTCCAGATCATTCAAGCGGACGGCACCACCCAACCGCAGGGGATGCAAGCCTTCGGGGCCAACATCTGGAGCGGCAACACCCAACTTTGGTGGACCGCCGGAAAAAAAGACGCCACCCTGACTCTCGCCTTCCCCTCGACCAGCGAAGGCCCGCACCCCC
>JALQTQ010000475.1 GCA_023263995.1 Akkermansiaceae bacterium
CGACCGGCGTGGGGATCGGCTCCCTGCCCAGCAGCACCAAAAAAGGCATCAGCACTCCGGTCAAGGTGATGATCGCGGCCACCCTCGTGGCTGCCATCATCGTCTTTGCTGTCGTCTACAGCGGAAAGTCCGCCCAGAACGAGCGGATCGAACGCCTCAACGAAATCACGGCCTACTTCAAAGACCCCGATAACCTCCCCACCGAAATCCCCATGACCGGTGACGACGTTGACCTCCTGCTCAACGAAATGATCTCGGTGACCTCCCGGGAGGCCAACGAGCGCGTCGGTTATCTCAAGGCCCTGCAAATCGCCAAGGCCACCGACGGAACAGAGGTCGGCCTCAAGGTGGCAACCTTCGCCAAAGACGTGAAAATGGAGAGCTCCCTGCGCGAGAAGCTCTTCATGGTGGTGGAGCGACGCGGCGAGGCCAACTCACTCCCGGCCCTCATCGCATACGCTTCCGAAACCGATGACACCAACTCGGGGGCCGCCGCCCTTCGCGCCGCCAGCAAGATGGCCACGGCCTCCAACTTCCAGGACCTGATCGCCATCATCACCAACTCCACCAATGGCTCGATCAAGAGCGAAGCCGTCAAGGTCCTCGGACCAGTGATTGCCAAGGCCGATGACCCCGGCAGCTATGCCTCTCCCATCATCAAGTCCTACAACCTCGTCACCGATGACATTTCCCGCGCCAGCCTTCTTCGCCTGATGGGCTCAACCGGCGGGGACGAAGTCGCAGATCTCGTCACCGAGAGCCTCGCCTCGGATAGCGAAACAATGAAGATCGCAGCCATCCTCGCTCTCGAGGACTGGCCCGATGACAGCCAATTCGAAACCCTCCTCGAATACACCAAAGACGAGCAAGAGGACCGACTCCGCAAGGAAGCCTTCGAAGCCCTCGTGAACTTCCTCAAGAAATGTCCCGGAATCCACGAAGATGACAAATCACTCTACTGGAACGATGTCGCCGTGATCGCCACGGGCACAAGCGAGCAAATCAGCGTGATCGACCAAATGCCCGAACAAGGTGCCGCCTGGGCCGATGATATCCTCGACTACTTTCTCGAAAACGCGGACAATGATACGGTCGATGCCCGTGCGGAACGAGCCAAGGACCGGCTCGATGAGAAAATCCGCCGCGCCAAACGAAGCGGAAACGACGACAACGACGATAACGACGATAAGAGCGAGAGCGAGAGCGAGGAATAGCGCCTCCCTTTGCAAGCACCCCAAAAGGCGATCTCTCCGGTCGCCTTTTTTTGTGCCACCTTTCCCGCCCGATCATGGCTGATTTCATTCCCCTTTTCCCGCCCCTGGTGGCCCTCGTGCTCATTTTGATCACCCGTCAGGCCGCCCTCTCCCTC
>JALQTQ010000476.1 GCA_023263995.1 Akkermansiaceae bacterium
CAAGGAGATTCTCGACCTGTCGGGACTCTCGGGGAGCCAGCACGCGCACGCCCGAAACGGTCAGCCCACCCCATGGAGTCCAGCTTAAGCCGTCAATTTCACATTCCAGCCCAAGCCGATCCGAAATCGGACCAGCGATCACGCCACGACCCAACGAAGTCAGGAAAATGAGATTCAATCCAGCCCAGCCGAGCAACGGGAGGCCGACGAGCAGGATCGGGATTCTCCGCCACCCCTTCCCGCTCACCCATCGTTTGAAGCACTTCACTCAGACCAACGACCTCACTCAACCCAAGGGAAAACGAATGATGACACTTTGGTCCAGCAGGAGACGATTGCTCGAGGTCACGTCCTGTAGGCGGTAGACCAAAAAGCCGTATTTCCCATCCGACGTTTTCCCCATGCCGAAGTTTTCCTTCATTTTCCCGAGGCCGGACTCTTCCTCATAGCGCCACTCGACGCCTTTCCACTCGCCGAGCAGGGTGTCGGCCGCAGCGTCAATGTCCTCGATGCGAACCATCTTGCCGTTGGTGGAAAGGAAAAGATCGTTTTTCTCATCGTACCGAAGCAGCGAGATCACGGTTCCGGGTCGACCGCCCACCAAGACACGCCAGTTGCCATTCCGGAATTCCAACCGCAACCCCACCTTCTCGATCGCCTTGACTTCCCGCTTGGCCCATAAGGCAAGATATTCCTGATACTCCTTCGGGGTCAGATTCAAGTTCTTGTGGTAGGGCAATGGTGCTCCCGGCTTGGCGGCCTGAGAATATTCCGAATACCACTCCGGATTCTTAGCCGCTCCTTCCTCAACCAACTTGAGATATTTCTCGATCTCTTCCGGGGTCACCACCGTGATTCTCTCGGCTTCATAATCGCGATTCGCCTCAAAATATGGCTCGAAAACCTTAGGCAGTTTCTCCTGCCCCGCCACCAGCACCGTCAGCAGGACCAGAACCATCGATGCGGCCAATCCCATCCCCATTCCCCCCCTCGTCGCGGCACTCGTCGATCTCTTCATGGCAAAGTCATTCACGTCAGTCGTCTGGACAAAAACATAATCCCGGTCAACCGTAAACCGGGCCTTGCCCCGGAGGTTTTCCGCTAGCGAGTGGTCTCGGCGGGATTGACGGGATAAGCCCACAGGGTCGACTCGATGTCGTCGATGATCACGCTGCGCTTTCCTTTTCCTCCCTCGGGAAAGCGCAAGGACAGGATCAGTGGCTTGCGCAGATTGCCTCCCTGCGGCCCGAAGACTTCCCGCTGCAACAACTGCCCGCGACACTGTGCGCGGTCGCCGATGAGTTGGAAAACGGCAAAGGTTTTCAGTTGCTGCGCGGGCTGGATGTGAGCCGCTACAG